>JAXDJM010000001.1:0-4215 GCA_034665605.1 Actinomycetota bacterium
TTCATCGTCGTGTTACTGGCCGGTAACGCATTCGGGCCCTCGTTCGGGTTCGTCTTGGGAGCGGTTGGAACGTTCGCGTCGGGACTGTTCGACGGTGGCCTCGGTCCGTGGCTTCCATTACAGATGATCGCGATCGGATGGGTCGGGGCGGGCGCCGGGCTCATGCGGCGTTCGGCGCGATGGGGCTTGCGGTTCGCGGGCCGCGCGGCCGCGGGGTTCGTCGCCGCGTTCGCATTCGGCATCGTGATCAATCTGTGGTCGTGGCCGTACCTGGCAGGCTCGGCGCGCGTCGGTTGGTCTTCGTCCGCATCGCTTGCCGCGAACGTCAAGCATTACGCGGCGTTCTACGCGCTGACGTCGGCAGGATGGGACATCTTCGGGGCGGTCGGTAACGCTCTCCTTGTAGTGCTGATCGGAAGGCCGGTGCTGGGCGCGCTCGACCGGGCGGCAAAAAGATTGGACGTTCACGTGGACATCTCGCAGTCCGACCTTCCCGCCCGGCCTCTCGAGCGGGATAATGGTCGTTACCTAGGAGCCGGCCGGGCGACCGCGGCGTTCGATCTGAGCGTCGAGGACAGTCCGGACTCCACAGGGCAGGACGCTGGGGAAAGTCCCAGGCGGGGTGACCCGTGGACAGCGCCACAGAGACAGACCGCCTCCGACTCTTGGGCCGGAGGTAAGGGTGAAACGGTGAGGTAAGAGCTCACCAGCGGGCCGGGCGACCGGTCCGGCTGGGCAAGCCCCGTCCGGAGCAAGGTCGAGCAGGAGGCATGGACGGCCCCGTCTTGAAGCCTCCGGGTGGACCGCACGAGGCGAGCGGCAACGTTCGTCCCAGATGGATGGTCGCCGGCACCGGCGAGGGCCGGTGTGGTCACAGAATCCGGCTTATAGGCCGGCTCCAGATCTGGGCCCTCTCCCGAAAGGGAGGGGGCCCGCCTCTTAGTTCCAGGTTGCCCTCGGATATTGCTCTCGATCACGGTGTGGGTTGTTCGGCGAACAGGATCTTCACCGTGGTGCCGGCACCCGGGGCGCTGTGCATGTCGACGTATCCGCCGTGGGCTTCCGCGATCCGCCGGGTGATGTAGAGGCCGAGGCCGACACCCTTGTTCGCCTCTTTGTGGTCGTCTCCTTGGTAGAAGGGCTCGAAGACGAGTTGCAACTGTTCGGGCGTCATGCCGGGACCGTCATCGGCGACCGATACCCACGAGTGGCCGCCGCGACGGCGACTCCTACCGGCGTCGACCCGGATCTCGGACCCGGGGGCGTACTTCAATGCGTTGGTCAACAGGTTGTCGAGCACCTGCCTGACTCGGTCGGCATCGACGCGCGCCCGTACCTCTGCCTTACCGATGTACTTGATGTTGGCCGAGGGTTCGATCTCCCTGAGATCGCTTGCGGCGGCGAGCGCTACCTCGGCCAGGTTGTTCTCTTCGATATTCAGATCGATGTCGCGTGAGGAATGAAGAAGATCGTTGATCAACCTCTGGAGCTGTTGGCCGCGTTTGAGGATGGTGTCGAGGAACTCCTGCTTGCCTTTCTCGTCCATCTGATCGCTTCTCATTGCAAGCGTTCGCGCGGTCCCGATCAACACGGCTAGGGGAGTCCGAAGCTCGTGACTCACCGTCGCGAGGAACTCGTCCTTGAACATGTCGGCCTCTTTCAGCCGAAGAACGGCGCTTCTCTCGTGCTCGAGGAGTCGCGCTTTCTCGATCGCAGTAGCTGCCTGATCGGCGAGACCACTGAGACGTACGTTGAGCGTCCCGTCATCGGGAAACGGCACGTCGGTCGAGCGCACGGCAGCGATGTATCCGACCGGCTCCTCGCCAGAAACGATGGGAACCACCAACATCTCGAGTGCTCCCGCAGCGTGCATCAACTCGGCGACTGTCGAACCGGGGGTGTTGACCCCGATGCGTAAAGGTCGATCCGGCCCCGCGGATTCGAGCTCGACTACCTGATCGTGCGAGTACTCGGTCGACGATAGGCGCTCGCGCAGCTCGGGTCTGTACCCCTGGAACCCCTGATGCCTCAATACTTCGTGCGACTCGTCCCACAGAAGGATCGACGCACGATCGCCCCCAACCACGATGGGAACCGTCTCCGCCAGTCGCTGGGTCACTTCCTCGACCGTGTGAGAGTGGGCGAGGTAGTGCGACAGCAGGATCAGCGCGCGATTCATCTCGCCGCGACTCTGAGCATCTTTCGCGACCGCCTCGAGCAAGGGATCGTCGAGGACCTTTCCCGCCGCTTGAACCAGCGCAAGGTCTTGCTCGTAACCCGGAGAGGCACCGGCCTCGAGATCTTCGGGCGAACGTGGATCGCCCGCGCGATCCAGAGCTTTTTGGACTGCCTCGGGCCCGTGACGGGTTACGAGTGCCCGCGCTATGAGCGTCGGCGTCAGTGCAAAAGTTGAGGGCCCGTCGGTCATCGCCACGACCTTCATGAATAAGAAGCGGTTATCGCCAGGGTATCGGTATGTCTTCGAAGGACCCCCTTCTCCCGCCGTGACTCCCTTTTGCTGAAAGACTGTCGCCTGCGTGGATAGAGATCCTGACCCCAACGACCGCTCTGAGGCCGCAGCCACTGCCCGGCCGTCCGGGATTACACGCGCTGTGCTGGCGGTGCTGTTCGTGGCCGGTCTCGGTGTAGCTCTCGCCATCCCGATCATCCGAGGCGGCGGCTCGTCATCGTCTGTCACCCCAGGGGGTCACCACTCACACGGGTCGCACTCGAGAGCCGTATCGCCCGGCCCCCGAGCGAGCCGCTCTGGACCGCCCACTCCGTCCCCATCCATCTCGGGGCCCGCGACGACGGTCACCCTCGGGTTCGGCAGTGCTTATCCCAAAGCTTGCGAACACCCCGCAACGCCCCCGCAAGGCAGTGGCGCGATCGCGGCGTACTCACGCCCCGAGATCACGATCTCAACTCTCGACGGAGCGGTCATTGCACGGTTCGTTTCGGGGGCGTCCCTCGACTGGAGCCCTTCCGGTCGATGGCTTCTTTCTCTCGCCGGACATCTGTGGACGAGCACCGGCGAGGACCGGGGCATGCTTTTCCCACCGGGCAGTGGGGAAGCAACGTGGTCACCAACGAGCGATTGTGCCTTCGCGCTATCCAAAGATCAGACCGAGCTGTTCGTGGCACGTCCGGGTCACGACGCGATCGACCTCGTCGATGGGGATCTCCAGTCGTTCTCGCTGTCTTCAGACGGAAGTCACCTCGCGGTAGCAACTTCCGCCACGTCGGGCTCAGCGCGCGTCGAGATCGCCAGCGTCGACCTCAGCAACAACCATTCCGTTTCGATCTACGACGCACCCGAGGGCGATTGTTGCGTCACATTCGCGAACGCGTGGCTAGATAACGACTCCCCGTTGTTCTGGATCGGACCGGGGGTGTCCGTCATGATCGACGGCGCGCAACTGCAGGCTTTGGATACCAACGGTGGAGGTGTTGCGAAACCGACACCGGTCGCGGACTCAGTAGTGCCGGGCCAAAGCTATGTGGCGCGCTGCGGCGATTCCCTGGTCGCCGTCGTCGGCGGTGGACGGCCCTATCCGACGATCTCGCACAAGCGGCTTGCAACCGTCGCGCCCGGGACCGCCCCTGCCTATCTCACGCCGGCGGGTGAGGCCTACCAGTCGCCGTCTTGTTCGAGCGATGGGCGATACATAGCGGCCGTGGCGGCTCCCGACGGCACCCGTGGCGACAAAGGGCACGTGACGATCGTGTCGTCGAGCGGGGGAGTGCTTCAACGGCTCACATCCGGCACTGATCTCGGCGACTACAACCCCGAATGGGGGCCGCCCGGAACCGGGGTGTTGTTCGCCCGCAAGATGTCCGACAGTTCCACTGAGTTCACGCTCTGGTACGCGCCGGAGGGCTCCTCGGCACGTGCAACGTCCATCCGTGCGACGTCGTATGACTGGAGCGCGACGCCGCCCGATGGCGCACCTTGAAGTTCGGCGATAAGGGAGGGAGCTAGCGTGACCAAAGAAGTCGTTGCAACCGGATCGGCCCCTGCTGCGGTGGGCCCGTACTCGCAAGCGATAGTCGCGAACGGATTCGTTTTCTGCTCGGGTCAGATCCCACTCGATCCGAACACCAACGAGCTCGTCGAAGGATCGATCGCGGATCAAACGCGCCGTTGCCTCGAGAACCTGAAGGCGGTGCTGGCCGAGGCCGGTGTCGGGTTCGATCACGTCGTGAAGGTGACTG
>JAXDJM010000002.1:0-7407 GCA_034665605.1 Actinomycetota bacterium
TGGCGAAAAGACACTGTAATAAGAGCGCATGAGATCGATGCACTTGGGGAGGGGTGATGACGACTAGACGAGTCAAGCTCGCCCCCGACGCCCTCGAGCTCGCTCGGGGATTCGCCCGCATCCGCTCTCAGATGCACCTGCCCGAAGGCTGGTCTCAGGAAGTCGAGGACGAAGCGAACCGCGTCGCGGCAGGGCCCCTCGATCCCAAGGGTTACGCCGATGCCCGGCATATCGAGTTCGTCACGATCGACCCGCCGGGGAGTCGCGACCTCGACCAAGCCTTCCACGCGGAGCGCAAGGGATCCGGCTTCGTCGTCCACTACGCGATCGCAGATGTGAATGCGTTCGTGCCTCCGGGCTCCGCGCTCGATGTCGAGTCGCGCAAGCGCGGGCAAACCTTGTACTGCCCCGACGAGCGGATCCTGCTTTATCCGTCGGTTCTCAGCGAGGGGGCCGCGAGCCTGTTGCCCGACAGCGATCGTCCATCGGTGCTGTGGACGATCGAGCTCGACGACCATGGCCGACCGACCGATGTCGACGTTCACCGAGCCATCGTTAGAAGTCGTCAACAACTCACGTACGAGGACGCGCAGAATGAGATCGATAACGGTGATGGAACGTCGCCTCTGGCAGTCCTCAAGACTGTGGGCGGGCTGCGGGTCGAGCAGGAGCGCGAGCGTGGCGGCGTGAGCTTGAACCTCCCCGATCAAGAGGTCCTGAGGTCGGGCTCGACCTACCGTCTTTCTTATCGGGCTCCATTGCCGGTCGAGGCATGGAACGCACAGATCTCGCTTCTTACCGGAATGGCGGCGGCCGACATCATGATCCGCGGCGGGGTCGGCCTCCTGCGCACGATGCCTGCGCCCGACGAGCAGACCGTCGTGTTGCTCCGACGAAGCGCCGCTGCTTTGGGACACGAGTGGCCGGCGTCGACCTCGTACCCGGACTTCGTCAGGACCCTCGATCCTTCCCATCCGACCGACGCGGCGCTGGTGATGCTGGCGACCCGATTGTTCCGAGGGGTCGCCTACACGTACTTCGAAGGCACTCCGCCCGCCGATGCAGCTCAGCATGCGATAGGTGCCCCCTACGCGCACGTGACCGCGCCGCTGCGCCGAATGGGGGACCGTTTCGCGACCGAGGTCGCCCTCGCCCTTTGCGCGAACACGAAGCCTCCGGCGTGGTGCGTGGAGGCTCTGCCTGCGATCCCAGAGGCGATGAAGGAATCCGATCGTCGCGCGGGAGAGTTGGAGCGGCGCGTCGTCGACTTCGTGGAGGCAGTTGCTATGGAGGATCGCCGGGGCGAGACCTTCGACGCCGTCGTGGTCGAAGTGGGCCGCCACGGCGGCACCATCCAGATCAAAGAACCTGCCGTGCTCGCGCGATGTGATGGGGCTCTAACGCTCGCGGCCACGGTCCGCGCCCGGCTCGCGGAAGTCGACCCCGATCGTGGCAGGTTGCGATTCGAAGCCGTTGGGGCAACCACGTGAGTGGGGCGATCGAGCGATCGGTGCTCGTCGAGCTGGGCGACGTTCTCGGAGATCGACTCGTAACGTCCCAAGCGGCTCGCGAGCATCACGGTCGCGACGAATCTCCTTTGCCTCCCGCACCGCCGGATGCGGTCGCCTACCCGCGATCGGAAGAGGAGATCGCCCGCATCCTTCCGATCTGCGCGCACAACGGTGTTCCGGTCATCCCATTCGGCGCCGGCACCTCGTTGGAAGGTCACGTGCTCGCCACGCACGGCGGGCTATGTCTGGATCTCAGTCACATGAACGAGGTGCTCGAGGTCAACGTCGCCGATCTCGACGCAACCGTTCAGCCTGGGGTTACCCGCACTCAACTCGAGCAAAGACTCCGGCTGGATGGTTTGTTCTTTCCGGTCGACCCCGGTGCGGATGCGACGCTCGGTGGGATGACCGCAACGGGAGCATCGGGAACGATGACCGTGCGCTACGGCGCGATGCGCGAGAACGTCTTGTCTCTACGGGCGGTTCTGTCTGACGGCAGCGTCATATCAACCGGCCGTCGGGCTCGGAAGTCGTCGGCGGGTTACGACTTGACCCATCTGTTCGTCGGCTCGGAGGGCACGCTCGGTGTCATCACGCAAGTCACCCTGCGGGTGTACGGGCTACCCGATGCCATATCGGGCGCGTCGTGCCACTTCGATTCCGTGAGCGATGCCGTCGGCGCAGTCATCGCGACGCTGCAGACCGGCATCCCGGTAGCACGCATCGAGTTCCTGGACG
Source organism: Actinomycetota bacterium (assembly GCA_034665605.1). Lineage (GTDB taxonomy): Bacteria > Actinomycetota > CADDZG01 > CADDZG01 > WHSQ01 > JALZGD01. The sequence goes on from JAXDJM010000002.1 coordinate 2,250, forward strand.
ACATGGCGATGAAGGCCATGAACGATTATTCCGCGACGACCTATCCGGTCGCGCCCAGCCTTTTCTTCGAGTTTCACGGCTCGCACGCAGCAGTCCAAGAAGACGCCCGGAATGTTGCAGAGATCGTCGGTGAATTCGGTGCCATGGACTTTCGAGCGGCGATAGACCAGGCCGAGCGCACCAAGCTATGGAAGGCACGACACGAGTCGTTCTATTCGTCGCTCGCGCTTCGACCGGGCGCGCGCGCCATCACCACAGATGTGTGTGTTCCTATCTCGGAGTTATCCGGGTGCATCGAGAGCAGCCGTCGCGACGTCGAAGAATTAAAAGTGAGCGCAACGACCGTGGGTCACGTCGGCGACGGCAACTTCCATCTCATGCTCTTGATCGACCCCGACCGGCTCGATGAGATGGAGGCCGCGGAGGAGGTCAACCGCAGATTGGTCGACCGGGCCATCTCCGTCGGCGGGACGTGTACCGGCGAACACGGCATCGGGTTACGCAAGATCGATTCGCTCGGCAAAGAGGCGGGTAGCGCGATCCACGTCATGCGTTCGATCAAGGACGCGCTCGATCCAGCACAGATCATGAATCCTGGAAAGGTGCTTCCAGACGTTTAAGGGTTGCGGATAAGAGTTGCCATCTTCATGCTGAGCCACGGTTTGCGACCCCAGGCCACAAGCTTGCCCGTCAGCGCGGGCTTAACGGGGCCGATCCGTCCGTAGCCCATCAAGAGCAGGGTTGGGGGATCGGCAGATATGTGTACGTCGACCGGCACATCCGAGGGCTCTTCGATCGTCATCGTGCCGTCGTCGAATACGTAATGCATATGTGTCTCGTGGCGCAAGCCGATGTCGAAGCGAGCGCGGAAGCCCCGCGCTTTGTCGGTGTCGACGAAGTGGACCGTTATTGCGGAGATCCCCTTCAGGGTGAGCGCTGCTCCATGAGAATCGATATCCCACGGAGCGCCCGTGGCCAAGGCGATGTCGTAACCGTGAACGAGCACTTCTCCGAGAACCGTCGCGACAACGCACGAGCTTGCGATCGGGATCCCCCCGACATACGGCACTATCGGATCGCCATCGATGGAGCGCACGCGCGCGAGGAAGCGTTGTGCGGCCTCCTCGATAGCGTCCGCGATCTCGGGGAGTCCTTCGAAGTGCCTGCCGTCGATGAAAGCTTGTGCTTTCTGGGCGCCTTCGTCGAAGTCGTCGGCTCCGGCCCCCTCGCCGTTCACGATCTCGCGGTAGTGATCGAAGACGAAGACGAGATGGGTGGCAACGTCTCGAACGGACCAGTCACCGGTGGCGCGGGCGTCGGGGTCGGGTGTCGAGCGGAGAAGGGTAACGAGCTTCGGGACGATCCGTTCCAACGTCGACGTGGCATCGGCAAGGTCGACCGTTGGTGCGGCCGGACTCATCACTATGTCGGTCATCAGGTCCTCCCATTTTTCGCTGCCCGCAGAACTGGGGAGGCCAGCATATGGGGGCGTGCGAACCAGTCTGGGCGCTAAGGTCTAGAGCGTGACTCTCAAAGACCGCATCTCGGAGCGCGTCGACGCCGATAGGGCGGATCTGATCGACCTGTCACATCAGATCCACGCGGTTCCGGAACTCGCTTACGAGGAATTCCGTTCGTCGCAACTGCTTGCCGATTCGCTGGAGAACCACGGGATGAAGGTCGAGCGCAAAGCTCATGGATTGGACACGGCATTCCGGGCGACGGCCGGGACAAGTGGCCCCCACGTCGCCATCTGCGCCGAGTTCGACGCGCTGCCCGATATCGGACACGCATGTGGGCACAACATCATCGGTTCGTCGGCGGTGGGTGCCGGGATCGCTCTAGCTGAGTTTGCAGAAGACCTCGGCATACGCGTCACGGTTCTAGGCACGCCGGCAGAGGAAGCGGGTGGCGGCAAGGTGGACATGATCGAGACCGGTGCGTTCGACGATGTCGATGTCGCGCTGATGGTCCATCCCGGACCCATGGAAGTGATCGACATGCCGTCGCTTGCGATCATCCAATTGCGGGTCACATATCACGGCAAGGAATCACATGCGTCCGCATTCCCAGAGTTGGGCGTCAACGCACTCGACGCCATCAACATCTCCTACACCGCCATCTCGGCTCTACGACAGCACATCCGGCAAACCGATCGCATCCACGGGATCGTCACCCATGGTGGTGATGCGCCCAACGTCGTGCCGAAGTTGACGTCGGCCGAGTACTACGTTCGAGCAGCAACGCTTGAAGAGCTCGAAGAACTCGAGGTCCGCGTCCGGAGGTGTTTCGAAGCAGGCGCCCTCGCGACCGGTTGCGAGGTCGACATCGAACCGCGCGGGCATGCGTACGACAGGGTCGTGATGAATCCGACGATGGGCGAGATCTACGATCGCAACCTGCACGCGATCGGTCGCCGGGCGTTACCCCGAGCTGCCGTCGAGAGAACCGCAGGCTCGACGGACATGGGCAACGTGTCGCGCATCGTGCCGGCGATCCATCCGCTGATGAGCATCGACTCGCTCCCGGCGGTCAACCATCAGGCCGAGTTCACGGCCCACTGCGTATCCGAAGCGGGCGACGACGCGGTGATCGATGCTGCGAAAGCAATGGCGATGACCGTTGCAGATCTGGCAACAACAGATGGGGCCCTCGATCGCGTGCGCGAGGAGTTCCTCGCATCTCGGTGACCACCGACCCGGCCCGCGAGCTCGACGCGCTACTCGAGGAAGTTGCTTTCGAGCTGACTCAAGCACGCGCGGCTGCTCTTGCCCATCCCGAGAGCCTTCGCCACGCGCTGAAACGCGCGCGGGAGCTCATCGCCCAAGCCGACGCGTTGGTCTCCTCTGTAGCCGCGACGCAACGCGCCGAGAATTAGCGGCACATCAGAGTGGACGCTCGGGTCGAGAGAACCGTTCAGGACATCGTCGACCGGCTCGACTTTCCGATGTACGTAGTAACGGCCGCGGCGCGCGAGACGATCGGTGGATGCCTTGTCGGGTTCGTCTCGCAATGCAGCGTCTCACCCGCTCGTTTCGCAGTGTGGATCTCTAAGAACAATCACACCCACGCGGTTGCCACCAGCGCCGAATTACTCACGGTTCATGTCGTTCCCGAAGAGGGAGAGGATCTTGCTCGCTTTTTCGGCGAGGAGACGGGAGACGAGATCGATAAGTTCACACGCTGCGAGTGGTCGCGCAACGACGCGGGAGGGATCGTCATCGACGGTTTCGGAGACTGGTTCTCTGGTCGCGTCGTCGATCGGGTCGATGGGGGAGACCACGAGGGTTTCGTCGTCGAGCCGGTAGCGGCGGCGGCCGAAGGAACTGGATTCTTCAGCTTCCAGCAAGCGCGCGGATTCGAGCCGGGACATCCCGCATAAGAGATCAGTGACGGTCGGATCTCGCCACGCGTAAACCGTGGCGAGCAGCCCACGATCGAGGATCTTCGACCTGTGCGGCACCTTCCTGCGCGAGCCGGTCGAGCTCGGCTCGTCTGGTGCCGCGGGACGCGCCCGGCCCGACTCGTAACGACAGAGTGGCGAGGCCCCCGATGGGGATGGGTAGCCAGAAATTGACCAGCCGGTACGCCACGACGCCCAGGATCGCGACGCCGCGCGCGGTGCCGAACCCGACGAGCGTCGACGTCAATGTTGCTTCGACGAGTCCCAGACCGCCGGGTGTCAGCGGGATGGCGGCGAGGACGTTGGCGAGGCCGTAAGCCACGATCAGATCGTCGATCCCGACGTGGTGTCCAAAAGCAGCGATGAATACCCAGAGAGACGATGCGTCGAGCAGCCAGTTCGCGGTCGCCCACATGATCGCGCGACCGGCCATCTGACGGTCGCTGATGAGGGTTCTTAGTCGCGCGGCAACGCGATGTACCCCGGCCTCGATCGATTCTTCATCGAGGATCGGTATGCGACTTGCGGTTCGGCAGATGAAGCGAGCGGCCCCATCCTCGCCTCGCGTCAACGTGAAGACGGCCAGGGCCAGGATCCCGATCAACACCGCTCCGACAAGAGCGGCGGTTCCATACAAGGGATTGAAACCACGCAAGGGGATCGAAATCACGAGCCCGAGCCACAGCAGGGCATTCAGAACGGCCGCCGACCCGACGCCCTGTGCCGCGAGTGCGAATCCGGCGTCGCTACCGGCTATCCCGTTCTCGGTCATCAACCGGTAGCCCAACCCCGTGCCGGCTGCGGCGCCTCCGGGGAGCAGATGGCTTACCGCGAGCGTCGACAGATCGATCCGCAAGATCGTGAACAGAGGTGGCCGACCTTCGGCGGGGATCACCGACTCGGTCAACTTCGCATACGCAACCAGCGCTGCGCCTTCCAGGACGAAGCCGAGTGCAACGAGGCCGATGTTGAGACTGCCGAGCAGCGAAAGAGACTTACGGACGCCCGCGATCTGAGGCAGCACGAGATATTCGACGATCAGCGCGAGCGCGAGAGCCGTGAGGGCTCTCTTCAGCGGGCGAGACAGCCGCGGGCGAGTCATGAACCGGTCTTACCCGATGATCGAGGTTTTGCCGTCCATTCTTTCTATCCGGTGTCTCGCTGAAGCCCCGGCTGGGCCGGGACGTGCGCGAGGCCGTCCCATAAGAGGGCCGTCAGATATTCGACGAATCGTTCGCGGGGCATCGACGGATGCTCGAGCCAGCGATCGCCGGCGAGGTGGACCATGCCCACGATCCCGTAAGCCCACGGCTCGGCTCCCGCGGAATCGATACCTGCTTTGCGGAGCTCTTCTCCCAAGACGATCGTCACCTCTTCGCTGAGCTGGCGGATGAAATCTGCAACGGCGGCTTGGGCTTCGGGGCTGTCGTCGACCGCTCGATGCATCAAGAACCGGTAAGCCTCACGCTCGCGGTCGATGAACGCGAGGTAGGTGGCGATGGTCGTGGTCAGCCGGGCACGTGGCTCGGTTTCTGCCGCGAGCGCGCCCCGGAGCTCCTCCAATATGCGTTGGACGTAGCGCTCGGCCAGCGTCCGGTAAAGGCCCCCCTTGTCGCCGAAGTGCTTGTAGAGGATCGGTTTCGTCACGCCGGCGGCTGCCGCGATCTCGGACATCGACGCCCGTGGCCCATCGCGTCGAACGATCTGGTCGGCGGCCTCGAGAAGCTCGCTGCGGCGGCGTAGGCGTGCCTCGTC
>JAXDJM010000003.1:0-2910 GCA_034665605.1 Actinomycetota bacterium
GATCGGCGTCTCGAACGAACCCTTCCTCGGCAGGAAGTACGCAGAGCGCTCGGTAAGCAACTTGTGGATCGCATCCTGACTGACTGCGTCGGTGTACGGCTCGGGCTGCGTGAGCCGGTTGTACCAACTCTCGAGATAACCCGGGATAGTTCCGACCGATTGCGATTTCACTTGGAGCACCGAGTGGAAGCCACCCACGAATGACCGCTTGAGCACGCCGACCGGTTGAGTTTCACGTTGTGCAACGTCGGTCGTCGGAACCGTGTCGTCGCGCGCTCTGCCGTTCGGGACGAGAGCGTCGAGCAGATCGGTCCACGAGATGATCGGAACTGCAGCGCCGACGCGGACCTTCGTCCCTTTCGGAGACTTCCACGAGTTGACGCGCGTCAGCATCCACGTTTGGCCTCCGCCGTAGGAGATCCCCTCGACGCCGACCTTCCGCGGCGACACACCGACGTCTGAAGACAATAACGATCGGTCCACGAGCCGCCCGATCAGGTACTGGGTGTCCTTGACCTCGTAGTTGACGTTATCCAGCTGGGGCAAGCACGCCGGGCTGTCGCCATATTCGGCTTTCCCATCGGTCGATTGGATCGACGAGTCAAGACATTTGTCGTTCTGGAAACCGCGGGCGGTGTAGGTCAGCACCGCATATCCGCGCGATGCGAACCAGTAGTTGTTGTTCTCGAATCGATCGCCCGTGCTCTGCAACGATCCGTCGCGCGCCGCAACGTAGTTCGGATCGCTAGCGTCCTTGAGCTCGAAGTCGGTCTTGGAGCCCCCGAGCCCGTGAAGGTAGACGACCAACGGGAAGGGGCCGGATCCCTTCTTCGGCAGTGTGACGTCGACGTCGAGGCTTTCCGAGTGGTCCTGCGTCGCTACGTATCCCGTACAGAGACGAAACCCGGCACCGACCCCCGCCGCTGCCGGCTTGGTCTTGCACCTGAGGGGTGGTTTGGCACCGACGGCGTTGGGTGCTGCAAGCGCGATGGTCGAAGTGACCAACGCGACTACGAGCAGGATGGGTATGCGACGCATGTGACCCTCTTTCTTTAGGTCGGGGCGCGCGTCGTGCAAGCGCGCAGAGGGGGCCGGTGGGCCCCCTCTGCATAAGCTATAGAAACCTGGTCGGGCGTGATAGCCCTTTGCTACTTCTACTTAGTGGGCTTTACTCCCGGGCCGGCGGTGTAGGTGAAGTTGGCCGCAGCCGAACCACCCTGGTCACCCGCGTACACGCAGATGATCGCCTTGGGGTAACCCTTGGGAACGATCCCGTGCTCGCCGCCAGCGGCGCGCGTTGCGAACCCGATGCTCGCCGGGGCTCCGGCGCCCGTGGGGTCGCCGGTGACATCGTCTGTCGTGCCGAACTTCTGGTAGAAGGTGATGTCAAGGTCGGGAGCTGCCAGCGGAGACGTTGCAGAGAGATTGAATGGTTTTCCGGCGGTCGCCGCGTCGATGTTGAAGTAGTAACCGACGGCTCCCGAACCGGCCTGCTCTCCCGTAAGGATCGCTATGCGGCGGGTGATGCCCGCGAAGCACCCTGTGTCATCGGTAAACGGGGCCGGGGCTGCGATCGTTCCCGAAACTGTTTGAGGCTTTGCCTTTGCGGCGTGTGCGGGTCCAGCAAGCAGCGACCCGGCGATCATTGCAGACAAACCAAGCGCAACTAGTTTTCTCATTTCATACCTCCGAGCTCACGGCCCTCTGAGTGGGCTGGTCGAAGGAAGGTTCGCCGCAGCTATCCGGCCTCCTGCCTGCACCCTGCTTGTGACAGACGAAACGTCACACGATGACGCGCGGCAACGGTCCCGTGTCGTCCTGGGTCTCGTCGTGGTGTGCGACAAGCGGCTCGAGTCCCGCCGTAACGATCGTGGTGATCGTCCGATAGAAGTCATCGGGTTGGGGCAAATAGGTCAAAACTCGCAAAGCTTCCTTCTGGCCCGGAGCTTCGACCACGAGGTCGCCGTATCCAAGGATGCGGCCCATCAGCGAGCGGTTGTAGGTCATGTCGGTCACCTTGACGATCGGCATCGATTGCACCTTTCGAGTGAGGACACCCGACACTTCGAAGATCCTCTGATCGGTGACCACGATGCGATCTGCCCACCACGTGCATATCTTCCAGGCAAGTCGCAGCACGAACACCAGGGCGATCAGCCCCACGATGCGATCGACGATGTCCGCCCCCGATGACGGGCTCCAGATGACGCCTGCAACGGCGGCCAGCGCGATCACCCCGATCGCTGCCGTGGCGGGACGGGCCAGTAGTGCCAGGTGACGTCGGACCAGGAGCACGACCCGTTCGTCGTGCGCCAGGTAGCGCTCGAGGGCGATAGCCGTCATGCCGGTCCCGCCGCTACGCGAGTGACTTGACGAACTTCGAGAGGGCGTGGGCGGCAGTGCCGAAGAAGTCCGTCAGGCTCTGGCTCGCGTTCTTGACGAGATGGGCGGCCGCCGCCGGCTGCTGAATGATGAAGAAGACGGCGAACGCTATGAACACCAGCCACATCAGTCGCTTTAGTGTCATTTGGCCACAAGCATAGCGGCCGGGAACCCGAGGGGCCGGAAATATCGAAATCGCGAAGCCGCAGGTCAGGACCTTGCGGCCGACCACCATCCCAGCCACAGACGCCTCGACGTCCGGAGGTGCTCCCGCTCGCGCGAGAACACCTCGAGGGTGACCGTCCCGTCGTAACCCGCCTCCTGCAGCTGACGGGCGACCTGCTTCCAGTCGATCGTCCCGGCACCCAAAGGCAGGTGGAGGTCCTGCTCTCCCCCGCGGTTGTCGGACAGATGAACGTGAACCAAGCGATCGCCGAACGCGTCCAGCAGCGACTTGGCCCGGTTCTTCTCGTGCTTGCCGAGTCTGAGGTTGGCGTGCCCCACATCGAGGTGGAATCTGGCTTCGGG
>JAXDJM010000004.1:0-3882 GCA_034665605.1 Actinomycetota bacterium
CTCGAGCAAAGCATCCCGGGTGGAGATCTGGCGGCGCGGCCCCCCTTGATCCGCACGAACGTCGAAACCGCCGAGATGATCAAGTACGCCTCCAACGCGTTCCTCGCGACGAAGATCAGCTTCATCAACGAAGTCGCCAACGTCTGCGAGCTCGTCGGTGCCGACATCACCGAGGTTGCCGGCGCGATGGGCATCGATCGGCGCATCGGACCGCAGTTCCTGGAGGCCGGGGTCGGCTGGGGCGGATCGTGCTTCGGCAAGGTCCTCGACGCTTTGATCTCGATCGCGGCGGAATCCGGGTATCGGCCGCAACTGCTGGAAGCGACACATGCGGTTAACCGTCATCAACGAGACGCCATCTGCGACAAACTGCGCAGAACGCTCACCGGTCTGCGCGGACGACGCATCGGATTGCTGGGGCTTTCGTTCAAGCCGGGCACCGACGATCTGCGCGACGCTCCGTCACTCGACATAGCGCGTCATCTGATCGGAGCCGGAGCATTGGTCACGGCTTTCGATCCTGTCGTCGAAAACGTGCCGGTACCCGAACTGAAGATCGTTCCTCATGCTTACGACGTCGCCTATCGCGCCGACGCGGTCGTGTTGATAACCGAGTGGCCCGAGTTCTTGGGGCTCGACTTCGCGAAGATTGCGTCGCACATGCGCGGCAACGTGTTCGTCGATGGACGCAACCTGTTCGATCCGGCGACCATCGAAGGGGCCGGCTTGATCTACGAATCGATGGGCCGCACGCCACACGTCGGTCCGGGGATCCGCTCGGCGATCGACGCAGACAAGCCACCAACATCTCGCTAACGCCCCTAAAGACCAAGAGAGATGGCCCTTTTGGGCCATTGGCATCAGACGTCCCATTACAGATGATTCGAGAAGATTCATCGACCTGGGGGGCATGTGACGCAAACACTTTCGATCAAAGCAACTTTCGCGGGCTTGCTCGCATTCGTGCTCGTGCTGGGACTCATCGATACCGTCGCGGCTGGGCCCCCAGCAGGTCCTCCACCAATGAGCGAGGAAGCCATCCTTCACAGCCATGGTCCCGACGGCCCCGGCGTGGACCTGAATCCGCACGCTGGCCCCAACTTCGACCCGTCTGCAACGTGGTCGCCCAGCGACTACGACGGCCAGATCTGGACCAAAGATGCTCCGGACATCACCGATCCCTCGATACTGCCGTCGGTGCACGCCATATATCTGTACCCCTCGGACGCTGCGAGCCGGTTCCTACAGCTCGCGCCGATGATGCAAGCCAGCGCTCGCCGCGCATCGTCTTTGATGAAGGCATTCACCGGACATGAGATCCGTTTCGACGAGCGCTACGGCGCGGACTCAGCAACCAGGTATCTCGACATCACCGTTGTGAAGAGCAGCTATGACACGAGGAAGCTCGGATCGAGCTCGCAGTTCAGCTGGGTGACCAAACAATTGTCATCGTCGGGTTTCACCAACCCAAACAAGAAGTACCTCGTGTGGCTTGATGCACCGAGCCAGTACTGCGGCCAGAGCAGCTTGCAACAAGCGACGCAGAGGAACGCCTCGAACCCAAACAACGCACGCAGCGTTTCTGCCATCTACCGCTATTACGATCCGTCGAACTCGGCGGGCGGCTTTTGCGGAGCAGTGCTGCACGAACTGTCACACGCGATGGGGGCCGTTCAATCGGTGGCACCGCATTATCAAACCAGCCACTGCAACGACAATGCCAACGACGTGATGTGCTACTACGCGTCGACGATCCCCTATTCAGCTTCCGCGGGCCTCTACTACGACTATGGCGACAACGACTATCTCGATCCGTCGGCCGACGCCACAAATCCCGGACTTACCGGGAAGCTCCCGTGGTGGACGGTGAACCTAAGCCGATTCTTGTGCGGCACCGCCGGGTGCGAGTATCCGAACACCCCTAGCTACTGAGACGAAGCGTCCGAACTGATTAGGGGATGCGGAACGCTCGATCTACGAACATCCCGTCCGATGGAGCGGAGGGCGCGCACGGGCTCGTGTCACCCGTGTAGGCCAAGATCTGTCCGCACGCGGATACACCGGCTCGAGGAGCCGGTGCGATGCTCGAACCCGAATGCGCTCGCAAGGAAGCTAGGGGAACAGGGATCGTGATCGTTCCCGCGCTCGAGTCCAGCCGAGCAGCGATCCTTTGAACCAGCTCGCATGTCGTCCTGGTGTAACCCGCGGCCAATGCAGCAGTCGAGCACGTGACCAGTCGGAAAGTTAACGCCCCCGGAGAGCACGCGTCGGTCGAGGTGCAGCTGCTATCTAGTTCCCACATCGTCTTGTCAATCTTGAAGTGCCAGTTGTAAGTCGTTTCTGGCACCTGAACCGACGGAAGTGAGTGAACGCTCAGGGTGAAAGCGACGGTCTTTGGATTTTTCATGCCAATCGCTGCCGCAGTCAGGTCTTCTCCTAGTGCGTCTCCGACGGGATCGGCTGTGTTCGAACCCCAGTCTCCAGCAACGTCTCGTCCGACCACAGTCGCAGAGTTGTGCGCGGCACCCGATGCGAGAGCAGACGGCATCCACACGGCTGTCGCAAGAACGATCGCAGCTACCCGAGCGGCTCTCATAGTGGAACTCCTCCCCAACTAGGCGCTACTCCTAGATTCGACACGCTCAATGCGGGTCCTCCCGGGATCAAGACCAACGGGATCGGGTTCCACGCTGCAGCACCGGCTGAGTGGCACGTACAGCCTCACCGTCACCGTGAAGGACTCGTCGTCACCCGCACGCACGTCGAGCAAAGCACTGTCGATCACGCTGAACTAAGGGGCATCAGTAGCTCCACAACGGCACCGCCTTTAGCGCTGTTGTAAGCGCGCGCCGTCCCACCGTGGGCCTCCGCTACGGCCCGGACTATCGCAAGACCGAGCCCCGTTCCACCGTCGGCGCGCCGGCGCGCTATGTCGGCCCGCGTGAACGGTGCGAACGCGTGGTCTAAGAAATCCGGTGGGAAACCTGGGCCCGTATCGCTCACCGCCACCTTGACGGCGTCGGGCCGCGAGCGGATAACGATATCGACGTGACCATTTGGAGGTGTGTGCTGAAGCGCGTTGTCTACGAGGTTCGACAGCGCCTGCCGCATGCGCAGGACATCGAAGTGCGCGACGGGCGAGCCGTCCAGGTGCGTGTCGATGGAAACGCCTTGATCGGCAGCGCGGGGGCCGAAGGAGTCGACGATCGCGGACGCGACGGCACCGACGTCGCCCTCTTCAAGCCGCACGGGAAGACGGCGGCCCTCAGAGCGCGCCAGTACGAGCAGGTCTTCTGCAAGCTGAGAAAGCCGCTTCGATTCTTCTAGAGCGCTGTGCAGCGCGCTGGTCAGCTCATCGGGTGTCCGTGCTCGTGCGAGCGCGAGCTCCAGCTCCGCATTCAGGATCCCCAGCGGTGTGCGCAGCTCGTGGCTCGCGTCGTCGACCAGCCTCCGCTCGTTCTCGATCGCTCCTTCAAGACGAGCGAGCATCTCGTTCAACGTGTCTCCGAGCCGCGCGATCTCGTCGTTCGTCGACGGCACGTTCAAACGACGCCCCGCCTCTGTCGCCGAGATCGCAGCAGCCTCGGCCCGCATCCTCTCCACCGGATGAAGCGCGGCGCCGGCGATCATCCAGGAAACAAGCGTCATCGTTGCCAGGGCTATGGGGAGGCCGATCCACAAGAGGGTCGCCAGACCGTTCAGTGCCTCTTGGCGCGCCTCGAGCGACGCACCGACGACGACTACCTGTCCCCCTCCGACCGGAACCGCGAGAAGCCGCGCGGGGATCTGATCGGAGGGAGCCGGCACGTTCTTCTCGAGCAACCGCGGTCGGGTGAGTCCCGCGACCTGCTGGGTCGAAAGAAGCGGGTGACTTCCCAGCAC
>JAXDJM010000005.1:0-8236 GCA_034665605.1 Actinomycetota bacterium
TTACTCGTCGTGGCGACGAACACATCGACATGGAACAACTCGTGGGCTTCGTCTCAACACGTCGCGATGAGCCAGGTACGCGCGGCAGAGAACGGCGTCTGGGTCGTGCATGCAGCGCTGTCGGGAATCTCGGCAGTAGTGGCACCCACCGGCGAAGTCGTGGGCTCTACTCCTCTGTTCGCGGCGACCACGCTCGTTCGCACTGTTCGCTTCGCAGATCACGTAACGCTCTATGCGCGGACCGGTGACTGGTGGCCCCTCACGTGCGCGGCCCTCGCGGTGATCGCCTTGATCGCCGGCATCGGCTCCGCACGCCGAGCGCGATCCGTCCCGGCGTCGACGACGGCCTCGACGGCCTAGGGTCGCGCTTATGGCTGTAGTTAGACGTTCCGATCGCGAGCAAGCGCTCGTCATCACGCCGACCTATAACGAACGCGATTCGATCGGGCGGGCGATCGCTCGCCTGTTCGAGGCCGCGACGGATCGAGTGGATCTCCTGGTCGTGGATGACGGCTCTCCGGACGGGACGGGGGACCTGGTACGTGAGCTTGCCGAAGGACCGCACGAGATCCATCTCATGGAACGCGGCGAGAAGCTCGGTTTGGGCACCGCTTACATCGCCGGGTTCAAATGGGCGATCGAACGTGGCTACCCGGCAGTGGTCGAGATGGACGCTGACCTCTCCCACGACCCGGCGGCCGTACCTCGCTTGCTCGATGCTCTCGAGAACGCCGACCTCGCGATCGGTTCGCGCTACGTGCCGGGCGGTGCGGTCGAGAATTGGAGCAGGACGCGACAGCTTCTATCGCGCGGCGGCAATGCGTATGCCCGCGCGTGGCTCGGTTTCCCGGTGCACGACGCTACCGCGGGCTTCCGCGCGTATCGAACCGAGCTGTTGCAGCAACTCGATCTCGACTCGGTCACATCGGAGGGATACGGGTTTCAGATCGAGATGACGAGACGCGTCTACAAACACGGGGGCCGGATCGTCGAGGTTCCCATCACGTTTGTCGAACGCGTCGCCGGGCACTCCAAGATGAGCAAGCAGATCGTCGTGGAAGCGCTCACGAGCGTCACGCGGTGGGGGATCCACGATCGCTTCCGCCGGACCGGTCACTAGAGCGCACTAAGGGCAGGGATCGGCCCCCGAGGTACCCGTGCACATACGGTCGAGAGTGAGTTGCTCGCGCAATTGCGCGAGCGTTGCCTGGTCGGGGTCGTTCGTGGTGTCGGCATCTCCGAGGAGGTTGTCGAGCTCGTATGGATCGGTGCGTAGGTCGTAGTACTCCTCGAGCGTGGGAGTCATCCCGTCACTTCCGTAGTACTCCACGTATTGATAGTCCTTCGTCCTCGTCGATGCCCACGATGGGGTAGGGAAGCGTCCCGGCTTAACGATCGTCTGGTCGGAGTAGTACTCCGTCAAGAGCCTGCTGCGAACCTGAGCCGCGTCGAGCAAGGATCTCCCGTCCATCGCCGCGTTCGACGGAGTAAGCCCGGTGGCGGCCATCACCGTCGGCGCGATGTCCACGTTAGCGACGAGCCGGTCGTCGCCGGCACCGGACGGTACGTGACCCGGCCACCGCATCAGCATCGGCACCTGGATCGACGGGGTGTACGGCGTCGTTTTCCGGGTGAGGCCGTGCTCGCCCCACAAGAACCCATTGTCCGAGATCAGGAACGCGAGCGTGTTCGACGCGTCTCCGGTTCGGTTCATCGTCTTGAACACGTTCGAGACGAGGTCGTCCACCGACATCAGGGTGCGGAACTGCTTCTTCCGGATCAGCCTTCCGGTTTGGGGCGTCGAGTACTGGGTTTGCACGTAATCCGGCTTGTCGGTGCGGTCGTGCTCGAACACCGAGGGATCGGGACGCCATCGAGGCACGCCGGCGTGCCTGTACTTGCGCTGGGCGGTGAAAGGACGATGAGGGGCCGATGTAGCCAGGTACATGAACCACGGCGTTGCGGGCTGGACGGCATCGGTCGCCGTGAGGAAATCGGTTGCCTTCTGCGCGATGTAGCGCGTCGAGTAGCGATCGATCGTGGTGATGGTTCCGTCGACGTTCCATCTCCCGTTCTTGTACGACGGCCCGCTCTTCTTGAAGAACGCCCAGCGATCGAAGTAGGGGGGCGGTTGCGCTCGTGACCAGCTGTTCAGGTACTTGCCGAACATCGCCGTCTCGTACCCGGCCTGCTGCAGGTAGTACTGGAGCGTCGTCTGCTGATCGAGCTTGGAGGCATCGGCTTCGGTGTGCACTCCATGGTTGTGCGCGTACCGGCCCGTGAAGATCGTTGCCCGAGAAGGACAACACAGGGGAGTCGTCACGAAAGCGTTTTCGAACTTCACACCGGCATCTTTGAAGTAGCGACGCGTGGCAGGCATGACTTGCAGGCCGTCGCGTTGATCGTCGGTGACGATGATCAGGATGTTGGGGGCGCCTTGGTCGGCGACCCGCGCGGCTGCAGGGTGCTCGTTGGCCCGGGCGATGGTCGAGGACGGGGGACCGCCCAACAAAGCCGTGGCAAGCACGACCGGCGCGACCCCCAGCGCCGCTCTGTTGCGTAACCGCATCCGACCGACCCTACTGGGGCGGGCATCTTAGGCAGTACTTTGTGCCCTCAGAAGACGCGTGCGAGTAAGGAGCATCGAATGCCGAGCGAGATCTACATGCTCACCATCGACTGTCACGACCACGACCGCGTAGCGACTTTCTGGCAGCACGCGCTCGGCTACCAGCGAGCGTTCGCCGATCGAGACGAGATCGCGATCGAACCACCCGACGGCGCCACCGGAATGGCTCTTTTGTTCGGTCGGGCTCCCGATGCCAAGGTCGTAAAGAACAGACTTCATCTCGACCTCAATCCGAGCGACCAGGCGAGCGAAGTCGCGCGACTCAAGTCACTGGGAGCGCGCGAAGTCGATATCGGTCAGAAAGACGTGTCGTGGGTCGTCATGGCCGATCCCGAAGACAACGAGTTCTGCATCCTGACGCCTCGCTAGGGCAGGGCCACCCTGGAGCGTTCCGAGCGTAGCTTTACATAACGTTGATTATGGGCGATTCTTCGCCTTGCAGTCGGGCGCACCTTTCTGGCAGCGCGGACGCCTCGGATCGGGCGGATCTTTCTGCGGGCGTGTGTTTGCGGTTGCCAGCGACGCGGCGACGTCGGCTTGCACCGGCGGGAACGGCGCCCCCGCGAAGGGGCGGTTCTTGCACGCGTAGAGGGTCTGCATGTCGGGGGGGCCGGTCGGCCCCGTGAAGTGGTTGCTGCCGAAACAGTTGTTCATGCCCTCACCGGTCCAGGCGAGGGCATATTTCCCGGATTTCCGGATCGTGTTCCCCCACACCCTGTTGTTCATCGGGATGCTGTGTGGCTCGATGCTCTCGGTGATCAGAACCCCATAACGATCGTGATTCATGATCGTGTTGTTCTTCACGATCGTGTTGTCCACGCCGATCAGCCATATCCCCGTCCCGTACGGGATCCCGAATTGCTCGGATATGCCGGCGGCCGGGATGCTGTCGTAGTTGTTGTTCATGACGACGTTATCGATGATCGTGGTCCCTCTGTTCGGGGCATAGTCCTCGGTTGGCAACGTGTTGGGAGCTATCCCCGCGCCGTTGTGCACCCACATCGAATTGCGGATGACAACTCCCGTGGCGTTGGTACCCGAGTAACCGAGAAAGTTGGTGCTCGCGGTTACGTGCTCGATCACGGCGCCACATCCAAGACACGAACCGATGTAGTAACCGGAGTCTCCGCTCCCGTAGGCGAAATCGTGCGCAAAAGTGCCCCGGTAAGAGTTGAACGCGTAGATCCCGTACGTACGGTCCTTGATCGCGTCGATGTGATTAGCGTTGTATCCGACCGAATTGTTGAAGAACACGCCGTTGCCCGTGTAGTTGCGAACGGTGAGATTCGAGATCGTCACGTGATTGGCACCGTCGACCAAGAACCCGTTCGCCCGGCGGTTGCGGCCGTTCAGGACGGTACGGAATCTGTCGACACCTTTGACGATGAGGTCGTTGGTCTTGACGCTGACGGCTTCGTGGTACACGCCGGGAGCGATCACGACGGTCGATCCCGGTTTGGCGTGGTTCACCGCCTTCTGGATCGTCTTGTAGTCCTTCGGAACGCGCAGGGTGGGCCGCGCATCCTTCTTCTTGCCCCCTCCTCCACTGCCCGGAGGCTTCGGATTCCCGACGATCACTACTCCCCACATACCGACCTGACCTTTGGCTCCGTGGTACTTGCAGTGGTAGTAGTAGTAGCCCTCCTTGGCGAACGTGTGTTGATACGTCGCGCCCGATGACATGTTGCCCGAGTCGAAGTCCCCGGTATCGGACGTGACCGTATGCACCCGGCTCCCCTGATTCGTCCACACCACCGTGTCGCCGGGATCGACATGAACCGTCTGCGGTGAGAAGTAGTTGTCGCGGACCGTGACCGAAGCGCTCGCCGCGATCGACTCGGCAGGCAGGCCCCCCAGCATCAGCACCGCGATCGTCAACGGAACCAACAGCTTCGTCGTCTTGCTCATGTTTGATCCCTCATCGATCTTTCATCCTCAATGCCCGGAGTGTCCCCCGAGCATGTGACGGTGCTCGAGCTCGAGCTTCTTCCAGCGAGCGATTGCTCGCTTCTCCTGGGGCGTCATCGTTCCGTCCGCCTTGCGAACCACGAACAAGCCGCTCATGCCCAGGTCCGAATGCGCTTGAACGTGGCAGTGGTACATCCACGCGCCCGGTCCTACCTGATACCCGGCCGTAGTGAAGAACCCGAAAGAGTCGGCGGGTCCGAGCGTCTTGTTATCGATGACCGGTGAATCGTCAGCTGGGCTCGTTGGGATCCCC
Source organism: Actinomycetota bacterium (assembly GCA_034665605.1). Lineage (GTDB taxonomy): Bacteria > Actinomycetota > CADDZG01 > CADDZG01 > WHSQ01 > JALZGD01. The sequence goes on from JAXDJM010000005.1 coordinate 4,851, forward strand.
GTTCGATTGTCGACCCATCTGTGCCCGTGCAAGTGGAACGTGTGGAAGTCGTCGCCCATCCCGATCACCACGAACTCGACCCGCTCGCCGAGGTTGGCTTTGAAGATCGGCGTGTAGGGAGCCCGTCGCAGGTTGATCGTGAACCCCGGGGACATGACGATCACGAAGGGGGGACGATCGGGCGTCGGGTCGTTAGGTGCTCTCACGATCAACGCTCCGAACAATCCCGACTCGATCCCGAGGGTGCCGTGCGGACCGCCCATGCAGTGATCGTGATAGGGCCAGTAACCGCGACTCCCCGGCTCGAGATTGCCGTTGGAGTCGGCTCCGGGCTGCAACGCGTTCCACACGTACGTGCGCGATTTGCCCGGAGACACGCAACCGTGATTGACCGCGGTGCCATCGCTTGCAGGCGAGTACGCAACGCCGTGCACGTGAAGGCTTACGGGACGGTTGGTGTCGTTGATCAGGTTGATCGCGAGGCAATCGCCCTCGGTCATCGTGATGGTCGGTCCCGGAATCGACGCACCCTTTGGTGTCCTGCCGTAGCCAACCCGGGTGGGTCCCAGGCGCTCGGCGAAAAGAGTCATCTGGTTGGTGGGGTTCGAGCACGCCTGACGCGGTTTGCCCAACGCCGCCACCTGGGCGTTCGTCGCGACCGAGCCGGATAGGAGCGCGACCGCGGCAAGAACGACAATCACCCTCAGGCTGGACCCCTTCATGGGTTAATCAGAACATGAAAGCTAGGCTTTCCAGATGAGTATCGAGACTCCGGCGCCACCGGGCGCTCCGCCTCAGCCGGAGATCGCGCCGGACCACCCCCGGCAGGCCAAGAGACGATGGTTCGACGACTCCTTTGCCTATTGCCTGAAGGTGTTCGTCGCGCTCCGTCTCGGGCTGTGGTTGATAGGGGTTCTGAGCGTCGGGCTGCTCACCCCCAACCCCGGGCTCGGCGATCCCGTAACGCCCGGGTGGCACAACCTCTTCACGGCCTGGAATCGCTGGGATGTCGGTTGGTACATCAAGATCGCATCGCACGGCTACGCGCCTACCAACGGAACCGCGGCCTTCTTCCCCCTGTATCCGGGGCTCGTCCACGCTCTGGGTGTCGTGTTCGGACGTCACTGGCTGATCGCCGCTTACCTCGTTTCCAACGCATGCTTCCTCGCGGCCATGGTGGTCGTCTACAAGTTGAGCGAGTACGAGTTCAGCTCGCACGTCGCACGTCGCACCGTCCTCTACATGGCGGTCTTTCCGACCTCATTCTTCTTCCTCGCGCCCTACTCGGAGTCGTTGTTCCTTCTCCTGACCGTCAGCACTCTGTTCGCGGCTCGCAAGAAGAAGTGGCTGACCGCGGGCGTCCTCGGGATCTTCGCCGCGATGACGCGCAGCATCGGGGTCGCGTTGATCTTTCCGCTCGCTCTAGAAGCGATGTACCAGGCCGGTTGGTTCCCCGGAGCGAAACGCACGGCGCGCTCACTCGCAGAGACGGCGCGGGCACTTGCCGCCTCGGTGCTGCCCGCGGCCGGGCTCGTCTTCTACCTCGCGTACTGGAAGATCCATTCCGGCGACTGGCTGGTCCCCTTCAACGCGCAAGCCGGATGGTCACGGCAGTTCTCGTGGCCGTGGGAGACGATCGTCAACGGTACGAAAGTCGGTCTGCAATTCATCGGTTCGTTCCCCGGCGGGTTCCACACGGTCGATCTCGTCCTGGTCATCGTGTCGTTCGCAGCGGCAGTGTGGGTGTGTCGCCGCACGCGTCCGATCTATTGGTCATATACGTTGGTGTCGCTCGTCGTCCCGCTCTTTTTGGTCTTCGGCGGCAGGCCTTTCATGTCGATGCCGCGCTTCGCGCTGCCGATCTTTCCGTTGTTCTGGGGCTTGGTCGCGTTCGCCGACAGATTCAAAGCCAATCAACTCGTGATCGCGGCGTCGGCTGCGGGCCTGGGGATGCTGGGCTTGCTGTTCGTGAGCTGGTACTGGGTGTTCTAACCGGCTTGATCGTTTGGTCGCCATCTGATGTCGAGGTGGCGGGCCGCCATCGCTTCGTCGGGCCGGCGCACCGGCGTCGTGACCGGAGCGTCGTGTAGCACGTCGGCGTCCTGCTCGGCTTCGGCTGCGATCTGCAACAGTGCGTCGGCGAGGCCGTCGATCGTCTCCTTGGATTCGGTTTCGGTTGGCTCGATCATCAAGGCCTCTTCGACGACCAGTGGGAAGTACACAGTCGGCGGGTGGTAGCCGAGGTCGATCAACCGCTTGGCAACGTCCATCGCCCGGACCCCATATCTCTTGAGCGGTTTGGCGCTCGAAACGAACTCGTGCATGCACGGCTCGTCATGAGCCGCCGGGAACGCGTGCGAGATGCGTTTCTTGAGGTAGTTCGCATTCAGCACCGCGCGCTCGGCAACCCTTGTGAGCCCCTTGGGGCCGAGCGATCTGAGGTACGTGTACGCACGCACGTTGATCCCGAAGTTTCCGTTGAACGAATGGATCCTCCCGATCGAGTCGGGGCGGTCGTGATCCCATCGCCACTTCTCCGAGCCCTCGTCGTAAACGAGGACCGGCGCCGGCAAGAACCTCTCGAGGCGCTCCGAAACCGCGAGTGGTCCCGAGCCCGGCCCCCCTCCCCCATGGGGCGTCGCGAAGGTCTTGTGCAGATTGAGGTGAACGATGTCGAATCCCATGTCGCCCGGTCGCACGACTCCGACGATCGAGTTGAAGTTCGCACCGTCGTAGTACAGGAGCCCCCCGACCTCGTGCACGGCGCGCTGGATCCGCTGGATGTCTCTTTCGAACAGCCCCAGCGTGTTGGGGTTCGTGAGCATGAGGCCGGCGGTCTGGTCGTCGAGCACCTCTTCAAGAGCGTCGACGTCGACCAGACCGCGGTCGTTGGAGCGCACCTCGACCGCTTCGTAACCGGCGAGCGACACGCTGGCCGGATTCGTTCCGTGAGCTGAGTCGGGAATGATCACCTTCCGGCGTGCATCGCCGTTCGAGGTGTGGAACGCGCGCATCATCAATAGCCCGGTCAGCTCACCCTGCGCGCCGGCCGCGGGCTGGAACGTCAGACGAGCCATGCCCGTGGCCTCGCACAGCGCGCGTTCGAGCGTGCCGAGCAATTCCAGCGCGCCTTGAGCGAGATCGTCGTCCACCATCGGGTGGAGCGCGGCGAAGCCGGGTAGAGCTGCAGCGTCTTCGGAGACTTTCGGGTTGTACTTCATCGTGCACGACCCCAATGGGTACGCGCCGACGTCGATAGCCCAGTTCCGCTGCGATAGGCGCGTGTAGTGGCGCACGAGGTCGAGCTCGGAGACCTCCGGCAGGGCCGGGGGGGCCGGCCTTCTGTGCTCTTCCGGGATCAGAACGTCGATGCCCCCGAGCTCGAC
>JAXDJM010000006.1:0-8554 GCA_034665605.1 Actinomycetota bacterium
ACGTCGTGATCGTTGCGTTCGGTTCCACGCAACAAAGGGACATGGTCAACGAGATCCGGGCCGCGATGGAAGCCGGCGCGCAAGTGTGGATGGTGCCGCGGTTCTTCGAGCTCGGGACGAACGCTGCAAAGACGAGCGACCATCTCTGGGGTTTGCCGGTTGTGCGGCTGCAGCCACCGGCACGGAGTCGTCCGGGTTGGGTCGCGAAGCGAGCTCTCGACTTCATCGTTGCTGCGATCGGAATCGTTATCGCGGCGCCGTTGATGGGATTGATCGCGGCGGCTATCTATCTCGAGTCGCGCGGGCCGATCTTCTTGCGTCAAGCCCGCGTGAGTCTCGACGGTCGTCCGTTCACTATCTACAAGTTCCGCAGCATGGTCGTTCGCGAGACCGAGATCGAGGACACCGAATGGGCGGCCGACGAGCAGCGCATGACCCGCGTGGGGCAGTTCTTGCGCAATACCTCGCTCGACGAGCTGCCCCAGCTGTTCAACGTCTTGACCGGCAGCATGTCGTTGGTCGGCCCCCGGCCGGAGCGGCCGTACTTCGTAGAGCTCTTCAACGAGCTCTATCCCAATTACGACGCTCGCCACCGGTTGCCGGCAGGTATCACGGGGTGGGCCCAGATCCACGGCCTGAAGGGAGATACGTCGATCGAAGAACGGGCGGCATTCGATAACTACTACGTAGAGAACTGGTCGTTGTCCCAGGACATGAAGATCCTTCTGAAGACCGTGGGAACGTTCTTCAGAGGCTAAGGAGGGTGGATGTGATGTCTGAAGTTCAGAAGAAGAGCCGCAGGATTGCTCGTGGAACGCTGGCACTCATGACGCTGTGCGTCATCGGCGTGCTCGGTTCGATGATGTTATTCGCCGGATCGGCTTCGGCGAAGAGGATCTGTGATCCGTACACGCACAAATGCAAGACGATCAGCCCGACCCATTTCACGCGGTCGCCGAAGACCACGCACCCGCCGACGCATGCACCGCAACCGTCTCCGTCGCCGTCGGTGTTGCACAAGACGATCGACAATCTGCCGTTCACCGGCGCGGACGTGACACTGTTCGTGTTGACGGGGCTCGGTGCGATCGGCGTGGGCATGGTGCTCGTCCGGCGAACCCGGGCGCGTAAGCAGGAGTCTTAGAAGACCGGGTTCCTCCAGAAGCGCAGGATCGCAGACCACGCTCTAGAGATGCCGGTTCGATCGCTCGGCCCCGCGTCGAGATCGATCCGACCATCGAACGGGCCCGACGAGCTGTAAGCGCCGGGCTTGCCGTCTGAGTCCGAAGCCACCCTCCAGTCCTGGGGCATCGACAAAGACAGATCGAGCTCGGCATCGTCGGTCAGTGGTTGCGGGATCGCGGTAAGGGTGTATCGCCCGTTGGTCAAGGGCACCGTGTAGTTCACTTGCACGGTCCGCGTCTGACCGCGTTTTATGTTGACGGGTACGCCGATGGACATCGAACCATCCTGCTTCTCGATGAGGTGAGGGACGTCTGTGCCGTCGAGGTTCACTATGTCGACGGTCGATACGTCGGGAACGTAGACCTGCACGTAACTCCGCATCAGCGCATATGGCTTTCCCGCGACGTACCGGGACAGACCGGCCGGTGCCGTGTTCTCGAGCGATACGAAAGTCGAGCACGAAGCACTCCCGTCCACGATGTCGCAGTGGTGAGTGACGTGGCGACGGGCCCAGTAGTCGAGCTTGGTGCCGAACCCAAGCTGGTGGGTCCCGAGATTGTCGACCGTGACGAACAGTTCATCACCGGTCGGGCGCGCTAGCGCTCCGCTGGCTCCCGCGGCATCCAGTGCCTTCTCTTGTTGGTGGTCGAACGAGATCACCCGGATGTGGCCCCCGGCGATCTGGGGGCCGAGCGCGTCGATCACCTGAGTGCCGTCGAAGGAACCGTTGAGCACCTGATCGAACGCTTGACTTCCTGCGGCCAGGATCGCTCTGCGTCGCTGCGTTTGGGTGTCGAACAGCCGGTATGCCTCCGAATAGACGAAGCGGGGCAGCCCGTCACGGGTCACCCGGCCCTTTAGCCCGGGGACCTTCACGCTCGAGTTCTGCGGCATGAGGGCCGCCAACCCCCGGGGATCCAGGGCGAGAGCCCCTTGTGTCCGCACGCCGGTCTCGAGCTTGAGGAGGCGGGCGGCGACGAGCGCATCGTCGGGAAAGTCCGGCGAGTATGTCGAGTTGATCCACAGCGTGGTGTTTGCGTCGAAGAGGCCGAATCGGCGCTCGTAGTCGGCGGGGGCCGCGACCTTCCTATAGGGCGGAGCCTCGAGGAGCGCCTCGCGCGTGTAGAACCGGCCCAAGCTCAGACGACCGTCGTTCACCTTCAAGGTCCCGATGCCCGATAGGACCCCACCCCCGCCTCGCAGCTCGGCGTTATTGATGAGCATGACGAGGTAGGTGCGTGGCGTCACCGTTCCGAGCAGGCTGGCGGTTTGGCCGACGAGGGCTGCGGCGTTGGTCGCGTCCGAAGCCAGAGTGGTCGCCTTGTCCATGATGGTCGTGATCGCCGACCACACCGGGGGCAGGAGCCATCCGCCGCGCGCGTCGCGCGCACTCGACGCGAGTACGTCCAATGCCGTGACCTCTGAGCTCAGGGGCTGCTTCAGAGCTTCCACGGCCCCCGGGTTGATGCGCCCGTTGGCGAACAATCGATCACCGAGAACGCTGGTGGAAGTCTTTTTGAGTTCCAAGGCGGCACTGAGAACCGGCTCGGCCGCAGTCACGACATGATCGACCGCGTCGAGGTTGGCGCCGACCATCGGGATGAGATGAAGGAAGTGCGCGGGCAGGCTGTTGAGTCGGTCGTGAGCAGAAACGAGTCGAGTGTGGGCGTTGGCTATGTCTCCGGCTTTCAGATCGCTGACGCCGGTTTCCAACGAGGCTCGGGCCGCGCTGAGATCACGGGCGACCGGAAGCAGAACGAATACTGCCACTGCAGCGACCACCAGAAGGAAGATCCCACCCGCGAGGAATAGCGACTTGCGCTTCAAGGCCGCCTTACTGTACGGGCAGTCATGGAGAATCCGATCGTCGTCCTTCACGCTGCCCAACCGACGGATGCAGGCGTTCCTGCGGTTGTCGTAAGCCTCGTTCGCGATCAGCTGGCGCGTGGATGGCGCGTCACCGTCGCGGCTCCACGGCGCGGCCGCCTTTCTCGCGAGGTCGTCGGGTCCGAAGCGACGTATATCGAATGGGAGGCCACCCGGTCGCCCGGGCCCCACACCGCGATGGAAACGCGTGCACTTGGTCGCGTGCTGACAGACGTCCGTCCCGACATCGTCCATCTCCACTCGTCCAAAGCGGGCACGGCGGGTCGCCTAGCAACGCGAGGACGCTTACCGACTGTCTTCCAACCGCACGGCTGGTCGTTCTGGGCCGCGACGGGGATGACGGCCGCCGGCGCTCGATGGTGGGAACGGGCTGCAGCCCGCTGGACCGATGCGCTCGTTTGTGTCGGTCAAAGCGAGCGGGCCGCGGGACTCGCCGCGGGGATATCTGCTCCGTTCGTCGTCGTGCCGAACGGGGTCGACCTGACCCGATGGGTGCCGGCATCCGAAGCCGACAAGCAAGAGGCGCGTGCCCGGTTCGGGCTGGGGCCGGAGCCGATCGCGCTGTGCGTGGGTCGTCTGACCAAACAGAAAGGACAGGATCTGCTCGTCGCTTCGTGGCGACAGGTACGCGATCTGATCCCCGACGCGCGACTGATCCTCGTCGGCGATGGGATCGATCGGGCCGCGCTTGAGCGCGATGCCGGGCCGGGAGTGGAGCTTGTCGGTCACTCGGAGGATGTGGCCGGCTGGATCGCTGCGAGCGACGTCATCGTCCTCCCGTCCCGGTGGGAAGGCATGTCGCTGGCGCTGTTGGAGGCGATGGCGCGTGCGAGGCCCGTCGTTGCTACCGACGTTGCCGGGATGCGAGAGGTGTTGGCGGGCGGAGGTGGCGAGGTGGTTCCGATCGGAGATCCGAGTGCCCTAGCGCGGGCGATCGCGTCCCGGCTGGGCAATCGCCAGATCCTTGCCGCCGAAGGAGTGCGGGGGAGAAAAACGATCGAAGAGCACCACGACCTGAACGCCACGACCGATCGGATCGCCCAGGTATACGCGGAAGTCTTAGACCGCAGGGCCGATCACGTGTACCCGAAAGACCGCCGAAGGCGCTAGCTGTAAGCGCCTGGCGGTCATGTGAGCCGGAACGACCGCCGAAGGCGCTAGCGGAGCGCCGTGGCGGTCATGTTCTACGTGTAGTAGTAGTAGCTCCGTCCGGATTCGCGCAGGCGGTTTCCGATCGCACCGAGTACGGGTGCACGCAGGGATTCGAGCGCCAGTACCGACTCGTTCACCGGCCCCGCGAACGATCGCGCCGATATGACCAGCAGCAGCCCATTGGCGACGGTGGCGATAGTTCGAGCGTCGTCGGTCCCAAGTAGCGGGGCAGTGTCTATGACGACCACGTCATAGCGTTCCCGCGCTTCCCTGAGGACGTCTTGGAAGCGCCGCGCCAGAAGGTCACCGGCATCGGGGTCCGCTTTCGTCGGGAGGATCGACAGTCGATCGGTCCATCCCGGACGGATCGCGTGCTCGAGCTTCACTTTCTCGCGCAGGACGTCGTCGAGCCCTTTCGTAACTTGGCCGTCGAGGACGCTGGCCGATAGACCGGGACGCCTGAGGTCGGCGTCGATCAGCAGAGTGTTGCCACCGAGACGCGCGAGCGATTCGGCGAACAAGGCTGCGATCGTCGTCTTGCCGTCGCCCGAGCTTGGGGACGTCACTACGATCACGTCGACGGTTCGGTCCTGCCACTCACGTTCCAGGTTCGTACGCAACGTTCGGAAGGCCGCGCCTACCCGCGGATCGGTGAGCGCATCCTGTGGTTTCCCGCGCAGCGCGCGCGAGCGAGGCACGCGACCAACCACCGGGTAGCCGGTGACTTTTGCGATCTCCTGCCACGTCCGAAGTCTCGGCCGCTGCCGCTCGATCACGAACGCGACCGCGATGCCGAGCAGGAGCCCGACCGCCAGCGCTGCCGCCTCCATGAGCTTGCGTGGCGGACCTGACGGGTCCCGCGGCGTGAGCGCGTTGGCGACGATCTCGCCCTCTACTGCTTTGTCGGTCGACGAGAAGTCAACCGCAGCTTTGGCGAACGCGTTGGCCGCCTCGGCGGACTTGGCCGCGTTCGTGAGCGTGACTGTGATGGTGAGGTTCGCCGTCTCGGTCGCGGTGGTCGCATTGATGGCCTTCTCGAGGGTCGAGCTGGCGACTCCGAGTTGCGGGGCGATCTGCTGGATCGTCGCGGGGGCCGTCACGTAGGCGGCGTACTTCGGCAGCAGGATCGTGGCGGCGCCCGAGTCGACGCCGGGTCTCGGTGCGAACGTCGTGATCGCCTGGCCTTCGTACTGAAGGGGGAGCCCTTGGGCGTACACGATCGCTCCCACCAGGAACGCGACCGCGATGATGGCTACGACGTGCCACCTCCACCGAAGAGTGTCCAGCAGCTCCGGTAGTCCCGTTTCCTGCGCCACCTGCGTCCTTCCTGTGAAGGGATAACTAGTGATTGTGCGGCCAGCATCATCGCGTGCCTCGGGCACAGCCAGCGATCTATGTCGAATTGCCCTCTATAGACGCCCCATCCGGGGCTAAAGACCCCCCCTGAGGGGGCCGATTCATAAACCACAAGGACCAACGACAACGGCACACCTGCGGCAACGCAGGGACGCAAAGCCAGGGGCCCCACGAGGGTCGCCCAGCTACCGAATTGGAGATCGCCCCTGTGAAGTTCAAGCGTTTCATCGCCGCACTGACGATCGTTACCTCATCTTCGGTCGTCGGCCTCGCCGCACCGAGCACTGCAACTGCAGCTACCCGACCCTTGCCTGCCTTCGGAGTCCAGGTTCACGCCCTATGGGAGTTCTCCGACGCGCAACGCCAAGAGATCTTCGACAAGCTCGCCGCGGCCGGGGTTACCTGGGTCCGGATGGACTTCGGCTGGTGCTCGCTACAGGAGAACGCGCGCGGCCAGTACAGCCAGTGGTTCATCGACAACGCCGACAAGGCCGTGAACGAAGCCAGAGCCGACGGTCTCAAGGTGCTCATGACCATGTGGTGCACCCCCGGGTGGGCGAACGGGATGACCTCCTCAGGGTGGCGCACGGCGAGCATCGTTCCGCCGACAGATCCGGCAGATTACGCAGCGGCTGCTTTGTGGGCCGCCAGGCACTTCGCCGGACGGGTCGCAGCATGGGAAGTTTGGAACGAGCCGAACCAGACCGCCTTCTGGTCCGGGACGGCCGGTGACTACGTTCGTCTCTTGAAGCTTGCCTATCCCGCCTTCAAAGAGGGAGATCCGTCGACGAAGGTCGTGTTCGGGGGTCCCTCGTACAACGACATCGATTGGATCCGTAAGTGTTACGACGCGGGAGCAAAGGGCTCCTTCGACGTGATGGCAACGCACCCATACACGGCGCCGTCCAACGTTGGCCCCTCCGTCGATAACAACGACATCTGGAGCTTCCCGTACGCGGCACAGGTGCACCAGTTGATGGTTAACCGCGGCGACGGCGACACTCCGATCTGGTTCACGGAGTTCGGGTGGTCGACCCACGCCAACACCGGGAACGAGGCGAACTGGAACATAGGTGTGACACGTCAGCAGCAGGCCGATTTCCTGGTCGGGAGCGTCAAGTACGTCCAGGAGAACATGCCTTACGTAACCAATCTCATCGCTTACGAGTCGAACGACGAGAATTCGGGCGACGTCATGCTGGATAACTACGGCATCCTCACCCAAGACGATTCGGCGAAGCCCGCTTACACGGCCCTGAAGGAACTCCTCACGTCAGGCTCGAACCCAACCCCAACGCCCCAGCCAAGCGTGACCTCTCCGGCCCCCGAGCCGTCGGTCTCTTCACCGGCTCCCGAACCGTCGGTCTCTTCACCATCGCCCGATCCAACCGCCACTCCGTCGCCGGATGGATCCCCAACCGAAGAGCCTTCGCCCGAGCCGAGCGCGACCGACGTTCCATCACCCGAGCCTTCACCCAGCGCAACGCCGCCTTCCCAAGACCCCGGCAACCTGCTCGTCAACGGCGGGTTCGAATCCGGCACGCGCGGGTGGGATGCCTCCGGCGGTGTCCTCACCGTCGTTCACGCTGCACACTCGGGCTCCGATGCGGGTCGCGTCAGCGGCCGTGGGAGCCGGGCGAGCCTCGCGGCACGGCGCGTCGCGGTCGGCAGCCGGCGCACATGGTTCGGAGCTTCGGGATACGTCCTCACCGATCGCGTTGAGAACGTCAAGTTCGTGATCGTCGAGTGGTCCCACGGCAAAAAAGTCGGCCGGGAGGTCATCACCAAACGTGTCGAAGGCGGCGCCTGGAACGAGATGCCACAGATCTATTACCGATCGCACGGAGCGAGTCACCTAGTGCTCCGGATCAAAGCTCCGATCCACCGCGGTCGCTCCTTCTTGGTCGACGACGTCGCCCTCCGGCGAGTGTGACCGAGCTCGCAAGGAAGTAGCCAATCCGATAAGTAACCCTGCGGCTTTGGCCAGGTCCTTGGTTGCGAGAGCGACGGGGACCAACGCCGCTACCTTCGCACCCTGCGGTCTCCGGACCGCGCGCGCAACCGGAAGCGAGAGATAGACGAACCCCGCTGCCGTCATCCCCAACCGCGCCGCCGGTCCACCAGAGACTGCGACCCACCCAGCGGCGCCGTATACGGCGGCTCTGATCATGTCTCTCGAGATCACCTTCGGGTCGCCCGAGCGGCTTCCTCCCCGTCCGTAGCGGAAGTACATGAGCGCGGTCGATGCAAGCGAGGGGCGCTGATCCCAAGTCACGCGCGCATCGGGGCACAGCGTGGTCGTGCGGCCAAGTTGTGCAAGAGCGCGGCCGAAACTCACGTCTTCAGACGTTTCGAGGTCTTCCCTGAACCCCCCGACCGCATCCCAAGCCTCCTTCGCGAACGCCATGGAGCGGCCGGTGGGCATACGCGGATCGAACGTCCTGCCGAAAAGACGCCCGTACCACGTGGTCCACATCGAGGACCTTCCGAGGTCCGAAGGGTCCGGATAACAGGCCACGGCCATCGCGCTCTCGAGTGCGTTCCGTGCCATCACCTCGTAGATGCCCGTAACCAGATCGGGGCGCGGATCGGCCTGGAAGCATGTGCGTATCGCGCTCAGCCATCCCGGAGCGGGCGTGCAGCCCGCGTCCGTGCACGCGATGACGTCGTTGCGCGCCGCTCGCACCCCGGCATTCCGCGCTTGCGAGATGTTCGTGTCGGGCGCCGACAGGACGCGGACCGCATCGCCCTTGGATCCGGCGATCGAGATCGTGGCATCGGTGGATCCGCCGTCGACGACAACTATCTCGTCATCTGGCCGGAGTTGGCTTACGAGAGCGTCCAGTAGAGGTCCGATCGAGTCGGCCTCGTCGAGGACGGGCACGATCACCGAAATCGGCCCGGGGGAGTGTTCGGTCATTCGGCCGCGGCGGTCTCCGGGGGGGCGCTCGCTTGTTCTTCAACCATGTTGCGG
>JAXDJM010000007.1:0-5470 GCA_034665605.1 Actinomycetota bacterium
GTGCTTGCCAGTCACCCCGATCGCGACTGAAGTCGAGGTCGGACACGGCCCAATTCAGTCGTTCCCACCTGCGATACAGGTCGGAATAGCTCGGCATGCGGCGCGTGATGGTCCGATTGAGGCGGTCGAGGATCTCGTCGGGATCGACCTCTGCAAGTTTCGTTAGATCGTTCGTGTCCTCTGCGACGGCCACCTGATCTCCTGACTCGACCCGTCCATGCACGATATCGCTCCGAATAGCGATCACTCGAAGTGCCGCGTATGCGTTCGTGCCGCCACTTCGAACGGATTGTCTCGATATGCATGCCGGCCCCTCACAACGGTAGCGAGCGATGCGAGGACGTAGGCAGGAAGAAAGAACGGGCCCCACGCCTCGTACTGGCGAACATGTGCACGCTCGTGAGACGAGGTGGGCTCGTCTAGATGCCCGACGGCGAGCACGACGTGACCGAAAGTGATCGCGGAGTAGTGCCATCCCAAACGCTGCGGCCATCGGGCTCCCTCGGCGATGAGGATCCCGTTGTCGACGCGGCGCGTATCGAAGAAAAGGCACAACAACAACCCGAGCACAGACGCCGGGGACGCCCACACGATCCGAACGATCCGGCCGATCGTCATCCGCTACTACAGAGCGAGAGCGCGGGCGACATCGGCAGTTGGTGCGATGCCGAGCCTCACGTCGCCTCGCGTGCACCGGATGGATGCCGCGTCCAGCGTTCCGTCGAAGGACAGCTCGTGGTGGGACCGTGCGACGACGAGGGCGTCGGGAAAAGCGCGCTGATACCAAGACCGGATCGAGCTGCACAGATCGTGGGTGTGACGATGCTGGACCAGGTCCATCGCCAGCGCGCTTTGCTGTCCGGCTCGGAACAATTCCACCCGCCCCCCGGCCCACGCCCGCGCGCGCCCTTGCGGGTTATGAAGCGCCCGCGCGGCGTCGTTTCCCGGAGCCTCGAACAGTGCTTTTAGGTCTGCGGCGCCGAGTGCGGAGCGAGACGCGACGCGCCACCCCGCCGGCGTCTCGGGCGGGCGCGGGATCACGGGAGCTTCGTGAGATCGGTAGCGGTCCGGCCACATGATCTGGGCCGTCGAGGTCGGAGGCTTGAAATACGCCTCGTCGACCGCGGGCCAGCCACCGTCGAGATAGAGGCTGCACACGAAGTTGAGCCCGGCCGTGTAGGGGAATAAGAAGCCGGCCGTCAGGTAGTGCGGAACTGCAGCGAGCTGGCGATCGGCGCGCGCGGCTGCAGGGTCGTGGCTCGTCTGCAGCTGCTGATCGACCGATAGATACGAGAACTCGAAGAACGTCTGGTCGAGAACAGCATCGCCTTCCAACAACGCGTGACGCGCGAGCGACTCGTCGGCCAGGAGCGCCGAGCCGTCGTGCAATGAGGGGAACCCGAGGCCCTGATCGACGAGCGCGTGGTCGAGCTCGTGGGCCAGCGTCGTTACCTCTGACGGGCTGAGCTGCTTTCCTCCGGTGCCCACGACGAGCTTTCGCGTCCGGTCGTCGTAGAACCCGGCGACCTGCCCGCCCAGAGCTTGTTTCGCAACCGTTCGCAGATCCGTTGCCGGCGGCACCGCGCCGAGCAGGGCGAGGATCTCCGAATCGCTTTTCGCTTGCGCCGGGCCGTAAGAGGCCAGCGACATGTGCACGACGCGCCGGTCCATCTCTTTCTGATGGATGAATTCGAAAGGCACCTTCGCGGTGAAGTGAAGCTGGCGGACGCTCTCGTCCGCGCGTGCAACCAGATGCACGACATGAGACGCCGGAAGGTGAGTCAGGTCGGGTTGTGAGTGAGCACCGGGCAGCGCGCCGGTGGCTCGGATGCAGGCCACCAACTGGGCCTGATCGATCTCGGCGAGAGGGTCGACGGGTGGCTGCGGAGGCTCGGATGTAGAGCTCGAAGGCGACGGGCCGACCGATGTAAGAACGGTGGGGGTCGGTTGCGTGGAAGTTCTGCGGTTAACAGTGTCCGAGGTCGAGGGCACGTGGCCGGTTGCAACGACCACGATCACGGCGGCAAGGACCGTGATGCACAGGCCCACACCTCCGGCGATCAGCCATCTCGATAAGCGATCGTTCGACGGCACTAAAGAGGGACGTTGGACAACACGAGGATCCGGGTCTCGGTCATCTCATCCATCGCGTATCTGAGGCCTTCGCGCCCGAAGCCCGATTCTTTCGTGCCCCCGTAAGGCATCTGATCTGCGCGGAACGCCGAAACGTCGTTGACGATGACGCCGCCCACGTCGATGTCGCGGTGAGCGATCATGATCCGCTCGAGGTCATTCGTGAACACCCCGGCCTGCAGCCCGTACTTAGACGAGTTCACTTCGGCAACGGCCTCGGCGAAGTCCGTGTAGGTAGACAAGGTCACCACGGGACCGAAGATCTCTTCCGATCGCACCTTCATGTCCCTACGCGTGTTATCGAGAACGGTCGGAGCGTAGAAGGGATCTTCTCGCTTACCGCCGGTCAGAACCTCGGCCCCCGCGTGGACGGCTTCGTCGACCCACTGCGCGACCCGATCCAGGGCGTCGCGCGTTATCAACGGACCGACATCAGTCTCGGGATCGAGGGGGTCACCGGTCTTGAGCGCGCTCACTGCCTCGACGAGCTTTGATCTGAGCTCGTCGGCAACGTCTTCGTGCACGAGTACCCGCTGCACGGCGATGCATGACTGTCCTGCTTGGTAGTACCCGCCGCGAGCGATGGCTTCGGCCGCTTTGCCGGTGTCGGCATCGTGGTGGACGATCACGCCGGCATTGCCGCCGAGCTCGAGAGTCACGTTCTTCTTCACGTCTTTGCCCTTGAGCATCCAACCAACCTCGGAGGAGCCCGTGAAGGTCATCTTGGCGATGCGGCGATCCTGCGCGAGCTCCTGCGTCGCACTGCTCTCGATGGGGATTACCGAAAGCATCCGCGAGGGAAGCTCGGTTTCGGAGAACAGCTCTCCGAGCAGCAGAGCACCCAGCGGTGTCTTCGTCGCGGGCTTGATCACCACCGGCGCGCCGATCGCGAGCGCCGGCGCGAGCTTGTGCGCGACAAGATTGACCGGGAAGTTGAACGGCGTGATCGCGAGAACCGGGCCCAGAGGGAAACGGCGGATGAGGCCGAGTCGCGATCCCAACGAGGCTTCGGTGTCCAAGCGCATCAGCTCGCCGCTCGAACGCCTGCACTCCTCGGCTGCCCATCGGAAGGTCGATACGGCGCGGGCGGCCTCTGCGCGCGCCCACTTGAGCGGTTTTCCACCCTCGCGGGCGATCAGCTCCGCTACTTCATCGCTGCGTTCGTCGAGACGCCTGGAGATGTGGTCGAGAGCCCCGGCCCGAACGTGGATCGGGAGCTTGCGGGTCTCGTCGAAGACCGCCGCAGCTCCGGCGATCGCAGACTCCACGTCGTCTTTGGAGGGAACCGCAACGGTTGCGACGAGAGACGAGTCGTACGGACTATGGACCTCGAAAGTCTCATCCGAGGTTTTCCACTCACCACCGATCAAGAAGGGCCGAATGTCGCTCACGACCAGATGTTCGCGCCCCCTGGGATAAAGTGCCTCCTCATGGCCGAAGGAAAGCAAAAGAAGATCACACAGCGGATCCAGCTCGAGGCGTACCTCACCGCCCCGGATGGCAAGTTGCGCAAGTCTCATGCCGGCGAGCTACGGCGCCTACAGCGCCTCGGTTTCCGCGAGACCGACCGCCGCCTGGGAACCCGCGAGGACCACGTCAAGATCATGCTGGAACGCGAGGTGGACCGCTACCCAGGCGTGCCCGCCCCCGGGGTTCACCCCTACATCGACTGACGGTTAGCGAGCCGCGTCTCCCACGAATGGATTGAACCGGCGTTCGTCGCCGAGGGATGTCGCCGGGCCGTGCCCCGGATAGACCGCGAGATCGTCGTCCAGAGTGAAGAGCTTGTTGCGCACGGCCGTAACGAGCGCCGCATGATCGCCGCCCGGCAGATCCGTCCTGCCCACCGACCCTTGGAACAGCGTGTCGCCCGAGAACACCGCGCCGTCCGCGATCAAAGAGATCGATCCCGGTGAATGTCCCGGCGTGTGAAGAACGGAGAGCTCGACATCGCCGGCCACGAGAGAGTCTCCTTCTGAGACCTCCCTATCGACGTCGGGAGGCGCGTCGAGCTCGATCCCCAGGAACATCCGTGCGGACTCCTGCATCCAATCGAGCAACGGTCGGTCGAGAGCGTGCAAGAAGAAAGGTGCGCCCGTGACACGGCGAAGCTCTTCTGCCGCGACGACGTGATCGAAATGCGCATGCGTGGCGACTATCGCGGTGATGACGAGACCGCGCGACTGGATCGACGACACCAGGTCTGTTGCATCGCCGCCGGGATCGATCACGATCGCAGCCTTGGTAACCGCATCACCAACGATGTAGCAGTTGCATGCCAGGGGGCCGACGACCTTGTGATCGAAGATCCGAAGCGTCACGGCGCGACGCTCCTTTTGGCCCGAGCGCGATCTGCAACGAGCCACCCTGCCGTGCCGCCGATCAAAGCCCACCCCGCGGCGCACAACAACACCTGCCACGAAGTCGCCGAGATCGCGCCGACACCGCGCTCCCGCACGAGACCCGCACCCAGTCGCGCGGAACCGAGGGCCGCGACAAGCGCGAGGGGAACCGCGAACGTTGCCGCAGCCACAGGGAGCGCATCGAGGGAACGCTCGCGTGTGACCCCGTAGAAGCGGGCCAGCGCGCCGCCTGCGAGCGACGACACGATGGGTATCAGGATCAGCAAGAACACGAACCACGGCGTGGGTCGATTGCCCCAACCCAGGTACGAGTAGGTGTGCAACACACCGAGCGTCTTGCCTCCGAACGTCACTTGCGCGCCGGCAGTAACGGACGCCCCCAAAGAAACGGCGAGCACCACAGCGACAACGTTGGGAAGGAAGGCGATCAGATAGATCACGGCAGCGGCCGCGTCACCGATCCCGAATCCAGACGGGCCGCCCCGGACAAGGCCCACGATGACCCACAGCATGAGCGCACCACTCGCAAGGACGATCGCGATCCCCAGCATCCACGCCCCGGCGAGGATCCCGTCGACGAGCCAGCTTGCCCGGCTACGAAACTTCGCCAAAGTTGCTACGGCGAACGCCGCGGGTGAACCGCGCGATCGAAGGCCGCCGAGCGCACCGAACAGCCCTCCCCAGATCGCACCGGCAACCAGCGCCCAGCCTGCGTCCGCGCCGAGTGGGTTCGTGCCGCCCCGAAACCGGAAGATCAGGGCCGCGGCCCAGCACATGATCGCGAAAGGCACCGCAACCCGCGCTCCTGCGATCACGCGCTCGCGAAGACTGGGCGCGGCCAGTTTTGCCACCGCCTGTCGAGCCGCGCTCGAAAGACCCCAACCGAACGTGACTAGCGCGCCGATCGGAAGAACTGCAATGGACAATCGAGAAACACCGACGGGGACGCGCATCGTCGCGAGCCCGAACATCAC
>JAXDJM010000008.1:0-8684 GCA_034665605.1 Actinomycetota bacterium
GGCGCAGAGCGCCGGCCGCGTCAGTGAGGAAGATGCTGCAGCGATCTCTCGGGTGCTTGCCCGATGAAGGTCGCTCGGTCCATCGCAGAGTTCCACGAGTTCAAACGAGCGATCCACGATGAGCGGACCGTGGGGTTCGTTCCAACGATGGGCGCACTGCACCGCGGCCACCTCGCGCTTGTTGCGTCGGCGCGACGGAGGTGCGATCTGATCGTGATGAGCATCTTCGTCAATCCGCTTCAGTTCGGATCTAGCGACGACCTCGACAACTACCCGCGCGATGAGACCGGTGACCTAGCGGCCGCCGAACGAAGCACGGTCGACGTGGTCTTCATGCCGTCCGTCGACGAGATGTATCCGGCTGGGGAATCGACCACGGTCGACGTAGGGAGACTGGGAAGCGTCGTGGAAGGAGCGTCGCGGCCCGGGCACTTTGCAGGCGTCGCTACCGTGGTTGCGAAACTCTTCAACATCGTCCGTCCGGACGTCGCCTTCTTCGGCCAGAAAGACGCCCAGCAGGTGGCGGTGATCGAAAAGATGGTCTCCGATCTTGCGTGGCCGGTCGAGATCGATGTCGTTCCCACCGTGCGCGAGCGTGATGGACTGGCGTTGAGCAGTCGCAATGCTCTGCTCACCCCCGACGAGCGCGCCCGGGCCCTCGTCCTCTCCAAAGCTCTGGCTGCAGGTCGCACCCAGCTCGAGTCGGGAGGAGATCTCCGGTCCGCGGAGAAAGCCATGCTCGAAGTGGCAGCGTCGGAGCCGGCTTTCGATCTCGATTACGCGGAGGTGCTCGATCCCGTCACTTTCGAGGAACCTACGGCGGACGGCCCGGTACTTCTCGCGATCGCAGGCACCATCGGCAATACGCGGTTGATAGACAACGTTCTTGTGGACAAGACGACGGCGGAGAGCGCGTAGGCGCCTTCGACCAAGAAGGAGGTACTCATGCAGCGCAGCATGATGAAGTCGAAGATCCATCGCGCCACGGTCACCGACGCCAACCTGGCTTACATGGGCAGTGTCACGATCGATGAGGCGTTGATGGACGCGGCCGACCTGCTC
Organism: Actinomycetota bacterium; assembly: GCA_034665605.1. Taxonomy (GTDB): domain Bacteria; phylum Actinomycetota; class CADDZG01; order CADDZG01; family WHSQ01; genus JALZGD01. Next base: position 1,063 of record JAXDJM010000008.1, read on the forward strand.
GCGTACGAGCGGGTCCACGTTCTCGATATCAACAACGGTGCTCGCTTCGAGACGTACGTGATCGCGGGGCCGCGCGCCTCCGGCACGATCTGTCTCAACGGTGCGGCCGCCCGGTTGGTGCAACCGGGCGACAAGGTGATCATCATCTCGTACGGGCAGTACGAAGAATCGGAGCTTGCCGGACATCGCCCGGTCGTCGTCAACGTCGATGAACTAAACGGGATCGTGCCTCAACTCGCAGAGGTGGCAGGCGACCACGCGACCGGCTCTTCCGCCGACTGATGCTGCTCGCGGTTGATGTTGGTAACACCCAGACCCATCTTGGTGTATTCGACTCGGACAAACTGATCCACGAGTGGCGCGCGGCAACCGAGCCTCGTCGCTCCGCCGATGAGCTCGCGCTGATGTTCGGCGAGTTCCTCGCGCTGGCCGGGATGTCTTTCAACGAAGATGTCGAGGGTCTCGCCGTGTGCTCGGTCGTGCCCCGAGCGACTCAGGAGCTACGAGACCTCGGCAGCCGATATCTGGACCTCGAAGCCCTCGTGGTCGAGCCGGGGATAAAGACGGGCGTTGCCATAAAGACCGATAACCCTCGTGAGATCGGGGCGGACCGGATTGCAGATGTCGTCGGTGCCCGCGAGATCTTTCCCGAAGGCCCGGTGATAGTCGTCGACTTCGGAACCGCGATAAAAGTCGAGGCGATCTCGGCCGACGGCGAGTTCTTGGGGGGAGCGATCGCGCCGGGCATCGACACTGCCGCTACTGCGCTGTTCTCGGCAACCGCTCAGTTGAGAAGGGTCGAGCTAGTGGCACCCGCGACGGCGATCGGACGGAGCACGGTTACGGCCCTGCAGTCGGGGATAGTGCTTGGAACGGCGGCGATGGTGGACGGGCTGATCGATCGAGTCGCGAGCGAGCTTGGGGGGAACCCCAAAGTAGTAGCTACCGGGGGCCTGGCCCCCGTTGTTGCAGATCATTGCCGTCGGATCGACTTGGTCGAACCGATACTGACGCTCATGGGGCTGAGGTTGATCTTCGAACGGAACGCGATCTGATGTCCGAGAGCGCATATCCGTATCGCTACGAACGCACGGCAACGGTTCTCTCCTTGAGAGACCGTTTCGACGATCTACAAAGCGGAACCGACAGCGGCCTGCCGGCGAGGATCGCAGGCAGGCTCCAGACCATCAGGTCCCACGGAAAGGTCGCATTCGCCGACATCTCGGACGGCACCGGCAAGTTACAGCTGTTCGCCCAACCCGAGGGGCTCGGAGAGGACGGTTTCGAGTCGTTCGCCGCTCTCGGTGTCGGTGACATCGTCGGCGCGTCCGGCGAGATCGTGAAGACGCGTCGCGGCGAACTATCTCTTCGCGTCGATGAAGTCGTGCTACTGGCGAAATGTCTCAGGCCGATGCCCGAGAAGTGGCATGGGATGAGCGACGTTGAGGCTCGCTATCGTCAGCGATACCTAGACCTCCTTGTGAATCCCCAAGCGCGGCGCGCGGTCGACGCTCGCAGCGCCGCTACGGCCGCGATCCGGCGCTTCATGGTGGAACGTGGATTCGTCGAGGTCGAGACACCGCTTCTTCAGCCCATCGCCGGAGGGGCCGTTGCTCGTCCATTCGTGACGCATCACAACGCCCTCGACATCGACCTTTACCTACGCGTGGCGCCCGAGCTATACCTGAAACGACTTCTGATCGGTGGATACGACCGCGTTTTCGAGCTGAACCGCAGCTTCCGCAACGAGGGCGTTTCGACGAAACACAACCCCGAGTTCACGATGCTCGAGGGATACGAGGCGTACTCGGACTACGAGGACACGATGGAGCTCGTCGAGGCCTTGGTTAAGACGATCGCGGAGACGGTGTCTTCGTTCACCGAAAATGACCCCGTGATCGATATGGACTCATCCTTTGATCGGATAACCATGCTCGACGCGATCGGTGCTGCGGTCGGCGAGGACATCACCGATGCGTGGTCGAGGCAAGACTTCGCGGCCATCGAGAGCGCGGCTCGGGCCGCGGGTGTTGGATTCGACAAGGACGCGGCCCCCGGCAAAGTCATCGCAGCGATATACGAGCAGCGCGTCGAGAAAGAGATCGACGAACCCACCTTCGTCATAGGGTTTCCGAAAGAGATCTCCCCTCTTGCGAAGGATCATCGAACCATCCCCGGTTTCACCGAGCACGCCGACCTCGTGATCCACGGAGTCGAGATCGCTCCCATCTACTCCGAGTTGAACGATCCCGTTGAGCAAAGACGTCGCTTCGAACAACAGGCCGCAGACCGTGCTCGTGGAGACCTCGAGGCCGCCGTTCCGGACGAGGACTTCTTGGAGGCAATGGCGTACGGCATGCCTCCTGCAGGCGGATTCGGCCTGGGGATCGATCGGCTCCTTATGCAATTGCTCGGCGTCGCCTCGATCCGCGAAGTCATCCTGTTCCCGACTCTCAAACCCGAGCCCGGTCGGTAACAACCGGAGTACCTCTAGGCTTGCCCGCCTCATGGTCAAACTGGGCCGTGCGCTCCTGATCGCGTGCTGCGCCCTTCCGATGTCCTGTGTCGCGTCGGGAGAAAGCGCAATCCCGCTGCGTACACCGCTCGCGTCTCCCACGAGCAAGAGCGCGCGCGTCATCGCGCTTATCGGGACGATGAGCGGTCCCGATCGCTGGAGGGGATCCGACGCCTTCGAGGGGGCCGACCTTGGGGTGCAGGCGTTGAACAGGAACGTCCCGGCCGGCCGCCCCCAGTTCCAGCTCGTGACGCGTGACGACGAGGGCAGTGCCGAACGAGCCACAGCGCTCGTGAGGGAAGAGACGACCGATGCTCGCGTCGAAGGCATCGTGTATGCGGGACCTCCCGAAGGTCTTCCGCCTGCCGAGGAGGCGCTCGACGCGTCGGGGATCCCGGGGCTTCTCTGTTACGGAGACCTTGCCGGGGCACAGCTCCTCCGAAGTCATACCTTTCAGGTATCTCCTCCTTTCCCATGGGAAGCCCGGTCGCTTGCCTATTACGCCCTGCGCGACCGCGGCTACAAGCGCGTCGGTCTCTTGGTTGAGCGTTCCTTGACGGGTCAGACGGCACGGCGCGCTCTCGCGGCCGGACTCCGATCTCAAGGCAAACCGTCGATCACCACCGTGCGCTACCCGGAAACACTGACCGACCCCAGAACGAGTCTTCGGGCCCTCAAGCGCGCCCACGTATCGGCACTGATCGTCCAGGCTTCTCCTCCGGACTTCGCGAAGATCCAACGGGCTTTGTCGTCGACAGGATCTCGATACGTATCGACCGCCCGAGCGAAGTCGCGGGGTCGTGGTTGGCATCCACAGGTGTTGGCGTTGGACTCGGCCATCGCTCCGGAGCCGTACCGGATGCCCCCGGGCACGGTTGCTTCCGACACCTACGCGCGCGGCGCCTATTACTTGCCGGTCCCGGGTTTCCGCCAGTTCTCGACTGCTTTCGAGAAGTGGTGGGGAAAGAAACCGCTCGGATGGGAATTGCGTTCGTACGACGCGGTACAGATGATCGGGTGGGCCGCTTTCCGATCGCGTGTCGGCGAAGACGTCGCGTCGGTGCTCCAAGGACTAAAGAATCAGCGCTTCGGCGGGCTCGATATCTCGTTCGACTCCCGCGATCATGTGGCGCCGGAGCAAGACACGGTCGGTTTGTGGGTCGTGCCGCGGCCATCTGAATACGTTCGCGAGCGCACGGTGCTGCCGATCTCGTTGCCGTGGGTTCCTCTGGCACGGACTTTCTCTACGAACGAGCGGCGCACCTCGATCCCGAGAACGGATTGGGGAGGCCTGTTCCTCGGCGGTGGGTCCGCGAAGAAGACTCCGAGTGTCTACCGGATGCGCTACGGCGTAACGACCCGGCCCTCAGACCCGTTCCACTAGCAGACATGCATATATCGGTCGTAATGAAGTGCTAATGAGGGCGATATCTCGGGCCGATGAGGCCTACAAGGTCTTTTTTGGGAACTAGGGAGCCTGCTTCGACGTTCTAAGAGATATGTATGCGCAGGGGAATCACACCCCCTCCGTATAATCGTCCTGGTACGGGGCCGGATCTTGACTCAGCGGCCTCTTGCCACACCGGAGCTCGCTCCGGTCGAAGAAAAAAGGAGGCGTGGCCCAGTGTTCGAACGCTTCACAGACAGGGCCCGCAGGGTGGTCGTGCTCGCCCAGGAAGAGGCGAGACTTCTCAACCACAACTACATCGGAACCGAGCACATCCTGCTCGGACTGATACATGAAGGCGAGGGCGTTGCCGCTAAGGCGCTCGAATCGCTGGGGATCTCTCTCGAGAAGGTTCGCCAGCAGGTTGAAGAGATCATCGGTGCGGGTCAGAGCCCTCCATCGGGGCACATCCCATTCACTCCGCGCGCCAAGAAGGTGCTCGAGCTATCGCTGCGCGAGGCGCTGCAGCTCGGCCACAACTACATAGGAACGGAACACATCCTTCTCGGTCTGATCCGAGAAGGCGAAGGCGTCGCAGCCCAGGTTCTCGTAAAGCTGGGGGCCGACCTCGGTCGTGTTCGTCAGCAAGTTATCCAGCTGTTGTCCGGTTACGCCGGCAGTGGCAAGGAGGCAGCGGCAGGCGGTGGGGATCCCTCTGCTCAGGGATCGCTCGTTCTGGACCAGTTCGGTCGCAACCTGACGCAGCTCGCAAGAGAGAACAAGCTCGACCCCGTCATCGGGCGCGAGAAAGAGATCGAGCGCGTCATGCAGGTGCTTTCCCGACGCACCAAGAACAACCCTGTCTTGATCGGCGAGCCCGGCGTTGGGAAGACCGCGATCGTCGAGGGCCTCGCTCAGAAGATCGTCAAAGGCGAAGTTCCCGAGACGATCACCGGCAAGCAGCTCTACACGCTCGACCTCGGTGCTCTGGTTGCAGGGTCTCGCTACCGAGGCGATTTCGAAGAGCGCCTCAAGAAGGTCCTCAAAGAGATAAAGACGCGCGGCGACATCATCCTGTTCATCGATGAGTTGCACACGCTCGTTGGTGCGGGAGCCGCCGAAGGCGCCATCGATGCCGCTTCGATCCTCAAGCCGATGCTGGCGCGAGGCGAGCTCCAAACGATCGGCGCGACGACGCTCGACGAGTACCGCAAGCACCTCGAGAAAGACGCGGCCCTGGAACGGCGCTTCCAGCCGATCAAGGTTCCCGAGCCGACCGTCGCTCACACGATCGACATCCTCAAAGGCTTGCGGGACCGTTACGAAGCACATCACCGCGTCACGATCACCGATCAGGGACTCGTGGCGGCTGCGAACCTCGCGGACCGTTACATCTCGGACCGGTTCTTGCCCGACAAAGCGATCGACTTGATCGACGAAGCTGGATCGCGGCTGCGCATCAGGCGGATGAGCGCGCCGCCGGACTACCGAGAGCTGGAAGACAAGATCGCCGACGTAAGGCGCAACAAAGAGGATGCGATCGAGGCTCAAGACTTCGAGCGTGCGGCCGGGTTCCGCGACGAAGAGAAGCGGCTCACGTCCGAACGCGCGGACAAAGAAGCAGAGTGGCGCCTTGCCGAAGGCGAAGTCTTCGCCGAGGTCAATGAAGAAGAGGTTGCCGAGGTCCTCTCGTCGTGGACGGGCATCCCCGTGATGTCACTGACCGAAGAGGAAACCGCCAAGCTCCTGCGGATGGAGGACGAGCTCCACAAGCGGATCGTCAGTCAGCACGACGCGATCGAAGCCGTATCTCGCTCGATCCGCCGCACCCGGGCCGGGCTCAAAGACCCCAAGCGCCCCGCGGGCTCGTTCATCTTCTTGGGTCCCTCTGGTGTGGGCAAGACCGAGACGGCAAAGGCACTCGCCGAGTTCCTGTTCGGCGATGAGGACGCGCTGATCCAGCTCGACATGTCCGAGTACATGGAGAAGCACACGGTCAGTCGCCTGGTGGGTTCGCCGCCCGGTTACGTCGGTTACGAAGAGGGCGGGCAATTGACGGAAGCAGTTCGTCGTCGCCCGTATTCCGTCGTCCTACTCGACGAGATCGAAAAGGCGCACCCCGATGTCTTCAACACTCTTCTGCAGATCCTCGAGGATGGTCGCCTGACCGATGCGCAAGGCAAGACGGTCGACTTCAAGAACACTGTGATCATCATGACCTCGAACCTCGGCACCCATAACTTGCGCAAGGCGTCGTTTGGATTCGGGCAGAGCTCCGAAGGGGCAACGCACGAGAAGATGCGAGATCGCGTGCACGAAGAGCTCAAGAGGAGCTTCCGTCCTGAGTTCCTGAACCGCATCGACGAAGTCATCGTCTTCCACGAGCTCTCCAAGGCCGAGGTCAAGTCGATCGTCGACCTCATGATCAAAAGGATCGAAGAGCAGCTCCGTAGCCAGGATGTCGACATAGAGCTCACCGATGCAGCCAAGGAGTTCCTTGCGAACAAGGGTTACGACCCGAGCTTGGGTGCTCGTCCGTTGCGCCGAAGCATCCAGCGTCTCGTCGAGGACCCCCTGTCCGAGAAGATCCTGTGGCAGGAGTTCGAAGCCGGCGACATGATCATCGTCGACGTCGGCAAGCCGGAGCCGAAGGATCTCGAAGTTCGGACGGCGGGGTCGAGCGAACCGTCGATCGACGAAGACCAGATCGTCTTCCGGAAAGCTGCACGCACGCCCGACCATCCTCCCGTCGAGCTTGCCGGGGCAGGTGTCGGCGAAGGCGACACGGATGCGGCTCCGGACGCGTAGACCTTCTAAAAGATCAGCCTCATAGATAGCTCTAGCCCTCCCGGTGACATCCTCGTCGCCAGCGATGTCGTCAAGGTGTACCGGACGGGGGCGGGGCAGGTCGCAGCTCTGAACGATCTAGATCTGTCGATCGCTCCGGGTGAGTTCCTTGCCGTGATGGGCCCGTCGGGGTCGGGCAAGACCACATTGTTGAACTGTCTCTCGGGGCTCGACGACATCGATTCCGGCTCGGTCGTGATCGCTGGGGAAGACCTTCACCAGATGTCGGACGCCACGCGCACGCGGCGCCGCGCGGCCCAGATGGGGTTCATCTTCCAAGCGTTCAACCTGATCCCGGTATTCAGCGCGGTCGAGAACGTGGAGCTGCCTCTCCTACTTGCCGGTAAGTCGCCCGCCGAGGCTCGAAAGCGGGCGGAAGCGACCCTCGAGACCGTGGGACTCGGCGCGCGCAAGAACCACCGGCCGAACGAGCTATCCGGCGGCGAGCAGCAGCGAGTAACGATCGCGCGGGCTCTCAGCGGCGATCCCCTCATCGTGTGGGCCGACGAGCCCACGGGGAACCTCGATTCCGTAACCGCGATGCAGATCATGGATCTGCTCGTCGGGCTCAACCGCGATGGGCTCACGCTGGTTCTAGTGACGCACGATCAAACGATCGGCGAGATGGCCGGCCGGGTCATCAAGATGCGCGACGGCCGCATCGAGTCGACCGCTACTACCGCGTGAGCGCGCAGGCACTTCCGCCGCTCGTAATACTTCTTGTCGTTGCCATCTTGGTCATCGCGTACCAGGCCGTGCGAAGGCCGTTCTTGCGCCGGCTCGGTCTGAGAAGCGCACTTAGGAGGCCGGCCGAAACCGGGCTGGTCATCGCAGGAAGCCTTTTGGGAACGGCGATCATCACCGGCAGTTTCA
>JAXDJM010000009.1:0-29561 GCA_034665605.1 Actinomycetota bacterium
ATTCGACACTTGGCGGAGCCATAGCGCGCCGTGGCGCCCGTGTGCCTAAAGGAGGTCTCGTAGCTCCGTGAAGCAGCGGTCGATATCGGGCTCGTCGTTGAAGAAGTGAGGTGAGATCCGGAGCGCATCGCCGCGACGGTCGACGACGACGTCGCGATCGAACAGGGCGTGCAGGACTTTCTCGGCCGCTTCGGTGCCCCCGGGGATCCGCACCCGAACCAACCCGCCACGCCGATTCTCGTCGCGCGGCGTGAGCAGCTCCAGACCCATCTCGTCGATGTGGTCGATCACCCGTGAGGTAAGGGTGCGGTTCCGAGCCCTGATCGCGGGGACGCCGACCTCGGTGATTATCGACAGACCTCCCGCGGCGGTCCACGCCACGGGCAGGGGATAGGTCCCCGTTTCGAATCGTCGAGCGTCGGGCCTGAGATCGAGAGCCGAGCGATCGAACGAGAATGGCTCCATGGTTCCGAACCACCCGACCACCAGGGGGTCCAGGTGCGCCGCGAGATCCCGGCGACAGTAGAGGAACGCGAGTCCCTGGCCCCCGCACAGCCACTTGAGGACGCCTCCCAAGAGGAGGTCTACTCCCGCAGCGTGCACATCAAATGGCACGATCCCGGTTCCGTGGAAGTCGTCGACGACCACGAGCGCGCCGTGCTCGTGAGCGGCGGTCACGAGCGGTTCCAGATCCACGATCCATGAGGATTCGAAGAGCACCCGGTTGACGTTGACGAGCGCCGTGCTGTCGTCGATCCGTGCCACGTACTCCTCCGGATCGATCCTGATGCCGTCGGGCGAGGGGACGATGTCGAGCTGAGCGCCGCGGCGCTCCTGGGCGCGCCACACGTAGTGATTCGTCGGGAAGTCCATCGCCGACAGGACGATCTTGGGGCGGCTCGTCAGGTCGAGGCATGTCGCGATGGAGGACAAGCCTGCGGAAACCGAAGGCACCAGAGCCATCTCGTCGGAGGACGCCCCGATGATGGTTGCGATCAACGCGCGGCACTCTTCGAGCTTCGGCATGCCGTGTTCGATCCACAGCTCCTCGGGCCCCAAGCGCTGCCACAGGTCAAGGTGCTCTTCGGCGGCCGCGCGGCTGCGGCGCGACAGCGGGCCAAGCGACGCCGAGATCAGATAGGTGCGCTGGTCGACTATGGGGAACTCGGCACGATAGGACTCGAGCTCGTGAGGCACCGACCGAGGTTACCGCCGGTGGATCCGGCCCCAGCCGTAACTCGCGAAAAGGCGGCCTAGGAATCTAAGTTACAGGCGCGTCGTTTAGCATCTTCGTGATGCCAGAGCCCCTCGCCGGATCCGCGGGCCGACTCGTTATCAGGGGGGCCCGGGAGCACAATCTGAAGAACGTCCACCTCGAGCTCCCGCGCGATTCATTGATCGTTTTCACCGGGATCTCGGGGTCGGGTAAATCCTCGCTGGCGTTCGACACGATCTACGCGGAGGGCCAGCGTCGCTACGTCGAATCCTTGTCGTCGTATGCCCGCCAGTTCCTTGGGCAGATGGACAAGCCCGACGTCGACTTCATCGAGGGGCTGTCGCCGGCGATCTCGATCGATCAGAAATCGGCGTCGCGCAACCCCCGTTCGACCGTGGGAACGATCACGGAGATCTACGATTACCTGCGACTGCTGTACGCGCGCATAGGCAGACCGCATTGCTACAACTGCGGCCGTCCGATCGCTCGCCAAACGCCCGAGCAGATCGTCGACCAGGTGCTTCAACTCGCCGAAGGCACGCGCTTCCAGGTACTCGCACCGATCGTGCGCAGCCGCAAGGGTGAATTCACGTCCCTGTTCGAGGATCTGGCTCGCCGCGGGTACGCACGGGCGCGCGTCGATGGTGAGGTGAAAGACCTATCCGAGTCGATCCGTCTCGACCGCTACTTCCAGCACGACATCGACGTGATCGTCGATCGCCTCGTGATGAAAGAGGGGATCACCAGCAGGCTCACGGATTCGATCGAGACCGCTCTCAAGCTCGCAGAAGGTACGGCCGCGATCGAGTTCGTCGACAATGGGACTCCCAATTCCGCACTCGGCGGAGCCGATGCGTCCGAAGACATCTTGTTCTCCGAGAAGTTCGCCTGCACATTCTGCGGCATCAGCTACGACGAGCTTGCGCCACGGAACTTCTCGTTCAACTCGCCCTACGGTGCGTGCGAGCGGTGCGATGGACTCGGCACCCACCTCGAAGTCGATGCCGATCTGGTCATCCCCAACCCGGAGCTTTCTATCGACGAGGGCGCCATCGGGCCATGGTCGTCACGTACAACCGAATACTTCGAGCGGTTGCTCGACTCCGCGGCCAAGACGTTCAAGTTCAAAACCAACGTCCCCTTCGCCAAGCTCCCGAAGAAGGCGCGCGACATCATCTTGTACGGGTCCGAGGATCAAGAGATCCACGTGCGTTACAAGAACCGCTTCAACCGGATCCGGTCGTACTGGGCGATCTACGAAGGCGTGATCCCGTGGCTCGAGCGCCGCCGCGACGAAACCGATTCGGAGTACGCACGCGAGCGCTACGAGCAGTACTTCCGCGAAGTTCCTTGTCCTCAGTGCAAGGGCGCCCGACTACGCCCCGAATCACTTGCCGTGACCCTTGGGGGAAAGAACATCCACGAGCTGTCGAGCTTGTGCATCGGCGACACCAACGATTTCTTACGCAAGGTCGAGCTGTCCGACCGGGAGACCACCATCGCCGAGCGCGTGCTCAAAGAGATCCACGCGCGGCTCGGATTCTTGCTAGACGTCGGGCTCGACTACCTCAGTCTTGCGCGCGGCGCGGCGACTCTGGCAGGGGGTGAGGCACAACGCATCCGGCTCGCGACGCAGATCGGCTCGGGCCTCGTCGGGGTGCTGTACATCCTTGACGAGCCGTCGATCGGGCTGCATCAGCGCGACAACCGAAGACTGATCGACACGCTCGTGCGCCTGCGCAATCTGGGGAACACGCTGATCGTGGTCGAGCACGACGAGGAGACGATCCGTACTGCCGACGTCGTTGTCGACATCGGTCCGGGCGCGGGGGAGCACGGGGGCGAGGTCGTCTTTGCAGGGACACTCGAGGACCTGCTCAAAAAGAAGGATTCGCTGACCTCAGATTACCTTGCGGGACGCAGATCGATCGAACTCCCAGAACGGCGGCGACCCACCGATCAGGGCGCGCTGGTCGTCAAGGGCGCACGCGAGCACAACCTGAGAGACATCGATGTCGCATTCCCTCTCGGATGTTTCGTCGCGGTGACGGGCGTGTCCGGTTCCGGGAAGTCGACGCTCGTGAACGACGTCCTCTACCGCGCGGTTCACCAGACCCTCAATCGCAACGCGCGGCTGGTCGCCGGGCGGCACAAGAGGATCACGGGGCTCGACCTCGTGGACAAGGTGATCGATATAGACCAGAGCCCGATCGGACGGACGCCGCGATCCAATGCCGCGACGTATACGGGCGTCTTCGATCACATACGGAAGCTGTTCGCCAAGACACCGGATGCGAAAAGGCGCGGCTATCAGCCGGGCAGGTTCTCGTTCAACGTAAGAGGTGGGCGGTGCGAAGCTTGCTCCGGCGACGGCACGATCAAGATCGAGATGCACTTCCTGCCCGATGTCTACGTCCCTTGCGAGGTGTGCAAAGGCAAGCGCTACAACCGCGAGACACTCGAGGTGCGTTACAAGGGCAAGAACATCGCCGAGGTCTTGGCGATGAGCGTTTCCGAGGCGTGCGAGTTCTTTGCCCCCATCCCGCCAATCGCGCGCCACATGAACACCTTGCGTGACGTCGGACTGGGCTACATCAAGCTCGGCCAGCCGGCACCGACCTTGTCGGGCGGCGAGGCGCAGCGCGTGAAGCTTTCGACCGAGCTATCGAAGAGGTCGACGGGCAAGACGCTGTACATCCTCGACGAGCCCACGACGGGTCTCCATTTCGACGACGTCTCGAAGCTGCTCGGTGTCCTGCATCGGTTGGTCGATGCCGGGAACACCGTGGTCGTGATCGAGCACAACCTCGACGTCATCAAGACGGCCGATCACATCGTTGACCTCGGTCCAGAGGGGGGCGCCGGTGGGGGAACGGTGGTCGCAAGCGGCACGCCCGAGGAAGTGGCGGCCGACCAGCGTTCGTACACGGGCCAGTATCTAAGACCGCTGTTGCCGAGGGTCATTCAGAAGAGGAAGGTTGCAGCCGCGCGACCGCGTCGCTCGAGGACCGCGGTGCAGCGAGAAAGCGTTGGTTAGCTACAGGCCGAACGCCTTAGCCATCGAGTGCGCTTTGCACGAGTGACTTAGACACTTCGCGCCGAGCATGTTCTCCCACGTCTTGAGCATCGAGTAGTGGTTAAAGCGCGCACGTGAAACGGTGTGGCGCTTAACCGAAGGTGCGACAACCACCGTGTACACGCGGTTTGAAGAGCCGCCCTCGCTCTCGTCGTAAGTGATGAACAAAACGGTGTGGCCCGCTTTGTAGGTGGCGCTATTGAGGATCTTTGGCACCCACTGATGGAGCCACTTGTCGCCGACTGCCACCGACGCGTCGTGTTCGTCGTGTCGTAGGTCGGGTGTGATGAACGCGAAGCTGGGGAGCGCGCCGTTCGCGAGATCGTCGACGAGGCCCCCGCTGGAAGCGCGGAGAGGAACGTCATTCTTGGCGCAGGCTTTGCTGATCTTGGTGAAGTAAGGCGGAGGGTTGTGTCGCACCGCGTAGTGCTTCGCATCGTCGTTGCTCGTTTGGCAGTCGGTCGTCATGTGCTCTTCGTAGGCCTTCCAATCCTTGACCTGGGCGAAGATGGATCGAGCGTCGGTCGAACAACCCGGGGCGGCCGTGCAATCAGACGCGGACCAGCTCGAGAACGTGCGCCCGGAGGTCATCGCCATGTAGTTCGGCAGGCTCGGGTGCGCGACGCCGGAATATCTGCGGGCGATGCCGCATCGACGGGCGAGCCCGTTGAGGTATGGGGAATGGCCGGCGACCTGTGAAAAGCCGTGATTCTCCATGACGATCACGATCACGTGGTCCCAGGAGCCGTGGGCCGCGCCCGAACACGCCGGCGACGACGATGCCGAGGGAGCTCCGGGAGCTCCGGTCGCTCCGATGGCTCCCGTCCCCATCGCGAGACCTAGGAGGGCAACGAGGATCGCTTTGACTAAAGATGCACCCATATCAGGACAAACCCCTCCCGCGCTCGACGGAGACTCTTCCTCGGGAGGGAAGCGGCCGTCCGCGTCGAATCCCTAGACCACAAGGCGGAAATACGAGGAGGGTCTTCATGAAGTTCACCAAGCCTGTCACGGTTCTCACCATAGCGATACTGGCGTTGTCGTCGGGATCGGCCTTGGCGGCGAGATCCCACCGGATCGCCACCAAAGGCACGCTGTCGTACACCGACGCCACCCCGGACGAGACACCCACTGCCGGCGGCGACGCAACGAACCACTGTTCGACGGGAACGCTTCCTAGTGCTCCGACGGATGTGAACAGCCAGCCCGTGAAGCTCGCATCGGCAGGAACCCTGACGGTGATGGGTCACAACATCTCGGATTGGGCGATGGAGATCCACGACCCGAAAGGCAACACGATCACGGGGTCGGATGGGAGTCTCCCGACCGACGCAGAGGGCGCCACGGCGTTCATCACGAAGCCCGGCACCTACGCCATCGTTTACTGCAACCTCGGAGGCGAGCCCACGACGACCGCCGACTGGTCGTTCAAGGCCACCAAGTAGTCCCCTCAACGAAAGTTACAAAGGGCCGCCTTCGGGCGGCCCTTTCTAGTGCGGGGTCGCCTACCAATAAGTGAACAGAAGTACCTGCATCGCGACCGTCTGCAGGACGGAGACCCCGAGAGCTCGACGAACCTCGAGAGATCCCATCCCTTCATCCTGAGTCAGTGCGTGGAGCCTGTTCCCGGCTACCGCGAGAACAAGCGGCATCATGAACAGCCAGATGTGATCGACCTCACCCTTGAACACATTTGAAACGGTGAGGACGATCAGCGTGGCCAGCGTCACGGTCTCCAACCCGGGCGAGTGCGCACGCCAGCGAGATGACACTTCGGATAGGACGAGCGCGGTTTGGGGGATGCCGGCTACGAGAGCGAACGCGATCAGATTCGCCCATACCCAGTAGACGTAAGGCCTGTATGTGGAAGCCAGGGTTGCGTGCGCGGCCGAGGTGGCCGTCCACACTGCCGGTGTGTCGATGCCCAACCCCACCTGCAGGATCGCCAACCCTCCGACCAAGCCGGCGACGACCAACACGGCCCGGGGAGCTAGATCGCGGAGGGTTCTCGTCCGAAGGGAAAGAAGACCGATCCCGACAGAGACGATCGCGATCGCAGCGGCGGAGAAGGTGAACATCAAAGCCACCGCCCACAGAAGTCCTGCGACAAGTGCCCATCGGTTCGATCGAGGTGCTCGGACCAAGGCGGCGAAGTCGAACGCGAAGATCGTCATGAAGACCGCGTCCATCGATGTCGCGAGATACAGCACGATCGCCGGCGCGACGCAGAACAGCAGACCGGCCAGGCGCGCGGCTCTCTCTCCGTAGATCTCGAGCGCGATCAAGTAAGTGGCGATGCTCGAGAGCGCGCCCAAGAAGATCATCAACAGACAGACGCCGAGCAAGCTTTCGCCGACGATCTCGTCCGAAGCCCATAGAAGCAGGGGTGCACCCGGGGGATGGGTTAGTGCGTGGATCGTCAAACTCGCGTACGGGGGTTGGTCCAGTTGGGGATACGACTGGTCGAAGCGCCGGGGACCCAATCGGTCGACCAACGGGACGTTTGCGAAGTAGCTGTCCGAGTCTCTAAAAGGTGCCGTGATCTGTGCGGCCGGCCCCCCCGCTACGCAGCACTTCGCGTCGGCCTTGACGCCTTGCCCTTCGATCGCAACGGCGACCGCAAAGACGCAGGAAAAGGCCAGGATGATGACAAGGAATGCCGCGCGAGGAACCTTCATGACGTGTCGGTGAAGAAACCACCCACAGGCGACGACGGCCAGCACCAAGACGATGCGGGGCCCGATCGACGGCTCCCACAACGCGTAAAGGGGCCACATCTGCCACGGCCCGACGTGATTCTGAAGACTTTCGATCGCCACCGTTGCCACCACGAAGACGACGAGACCCGCAACGCGGCCATATCGAGGCAGCTCTCGCGATGAGGATGTGCGACGCGTGGGTTTCGTCTTAACGTCGTGCAATCGGCTACAGATCCCGAAGGATGCGCCCCGACGGACGTCGGGTCGTCCAGATCATGGAGCGGCCACCGAGGGCAAACGCCACCACACCCGACGCAGCGATCAATGAAAGATAAGCCCACGGCACGAAGAGATGCTCGGGTGGAGGGTCGAAAACCCCGGTGAGGATCTTGACCAACATGTACGCGATTCCCCACCCGACGGCGATGCCGAACGTAAGACCGCCGGTGGCCAAGAAAGCGGTCTCGCTCCAGACGAACGAGCCGAGCTGGCGCGGCTTGGCGCCGAGCGCGGTAAGTATCGCGAACGTCCTCTTTCTTTCTGCGAGACCCAGGATCAGGGTCGCGCCCGATGCACAGATCGCTAGAAGGAGCGCGAGGGAAAGCTCGACTCGTGTAAGTCCGGCCAGGTCGATCGCAGGAAGACCGGACAGTGTCGTCTGGAGTTGGTGTTGCACATCTTGCACGGTGGCACCCGAGCCGGGCCCGATCAGTTTTGTGACCTCGCCTGCCACTTGGATGGGACTATTAGTTCGTGTAAGGACGGTCTCGAACTGGTTCCGTCCGGTGCGGGCGGCAACGTACGCAGAGTTCGCAACGATGAAGGAATCGCGGGGCGCCGTCGGAAACTCACGCACGATGCCGACGTAGTGGAAGGGCACAACGCGATATTGCTGCGACCCCGCGAACTGAAGGCGAAGTCTCACAAGGTCTCCCAGATGCAGCTGAAAATCATGAACGGTCTCATCCGAAACGAGAGCGGCGTCCGGTTGAGCGGCCAATCGGGACATGATCTGCGAAGCCGACCCGCCGGAGAAGAACGCATTCGAGATCGGCGCGGCGCGACCGACCGTCTTTGGGTTGATCCCATATAGGTCTTGAAGATCGTTTCCGACGTACGCGTACCGATGCTGCATCGGCTCCGATGCGATGACGCCCGGGAGTTGTTGGATCCGCGCCGGAAGGTCTCTCGGCAGACCGATCTGCGCCGTGCTCGTAACGGTCACGTCAGAGCCGTTCGTGAGCTGTGCGTCTACCTTCGACTGCTCCTGGAATGTCGCATTGAAGACGGCAGTAGAGATCGCGAATGTAACTGTGAGCGCGAGGACCACCACGCCCCGAGCCAGCAATCGATGTTGCCGGGACATGGAGGACGCGACGGTGGAGGCGAGAGGGCCGGATAGTGGCTTGGTCGCGGCGGCGATCATCCGGCGGCCGCGCGTCAGTAACGAGCGAGCACATCGCCACACCAATAGAGCCGCACCGACCCAGAGAAAGAGCGGTGCCAGAAGTGTGAAGTAGTCCACCGAGATCGTCGGAACACCTTCGGGCGCGAGCACGACCTGAAAGCCACTTCGGACGGCCTTCCAATAGATCAACCCTCCGATAGCCAGCAGAACCACGTCGAGGTAAAGGATCATCCAGATGGGACGCGAGCGTTCGGCAAACAGCCGGCGCGCGCGCCCGATCGAGATCCCGGACGCGGCCCTCGCGGCAGGAAGCGCGATCGTCACGAGAGCCAGCAGTAAGCCGGTCAGAGTCGCGGCCGCACCCCAGATCGTTGACTGACGTGTCGTGGCACCGAGAGCTCCGGACGAGAAGACGCCGCGTGCGATGGCTTGTGCACCGAGAAGACCCAGGATGGAGCCAGCGATCGCGACCGATATCGCCTCCATGGCAGCGAGACCGATCACGCGTGAGCGCGTCGCGCCGCGCAAACGCAGCAGCGCCTGCTCACTCCGTCGCCTGTCCGCGTCGACCGCGCCAAAGGCGCCCACGACCGCTGCCGTGACCGCAACGCCGGGCAACCCAAGGAAGAGGAAGAGGAGCTCCGCGTAGATGGCATCACCGCGAGTGGCGTCGAGTTGGGCGGCAAGGTTGTCGCCGACTAGGCCTTTTCCGGCAAGAGTCACTTCCAAGTTGTTCGCGCGTTGCTGGACGCTGGCGAAAGCAGCTCCCGGATCGGCGGGCAGTCCCGGTGGAAGCTTCACGTGCACCTGGAGAGATGCAGAAGTCGGATCTTGCTTCGAAACCGCGTCGAATATCGAATGCCATTTCGCGAGCGGCATGATCACGACATTGTCGGGGGGAGCACTGGGGGCCGCGGAAGCGGGTAGCCCGATGGTCTGGAACAGAGAATCCGCGTGCGGGAGGTCGATTATCCCTTGCACCTTCATGTCGACGGAGTGACCGGGCGCAGTCACAACCGACACCGTCGACCCCACCGACGCGTGGAGGTTGGCAGCACCTTGCTGCGCCAGCAGGACTCCGGAGTGGCTCCCGACCAGGTAGCGAATCTCGCCCGGAAAGCTGGCGGCATAGTCCGCGGGCAAACCCAGCGCCATCCCGGATCCGGTCGTTTGGACACTGCCGCCGATACGCGATCTGAAGCGGCTCACGTGTCCGTAGCCGACCACTGCCGCGCTCCGTGCAGATGTTGCGTTGACGATCGCGTCTCGGACCTGCGCTGGGTTAGCTCCCGCGCGTAGCTGAACCTGCCAATCGACTGGCACGCCAGCCACGGCGCGCGAGGTCATCTTGGACTCGCTCGACGCGAAGAATGCACCGAGCGTCGCGATCAGGGACACGGCGATGGCGATACCGAGCGTTAAGCCGATGATGCGCGCTTTCCTGCGGCGAGCCAAGCCGACGAGCCACCCGATGACTAGCATGGCGACTTCACTTCTTCCCGCAGAGCTCCATCGGCCAGCACCAGTCGACGTTCCAAGAGGTTGGCGACGGAAGGGTCGTGGGTCGCAACGATCAGTGCGGCCCCCGATGCCCTCGCGACCTCGAGCAGCGTCGTCATCAAGCGGGCTCCCGTGCCGTGGTCCTGCTGGCCGGTCGGCTCGTCGGCGATGATGACGCGAGGGGCGGGGGCGAGCGCTCGCGCTATCGCGACGCGTTGCATCTGACCTCCGGATAATTCCTCGGGAAGCTTGCCGGCAAGGTCTCCGAGCTCGAAGATATCCAGCATCTCCGCCGCTCTCGCCCGGGCCTGGCTCTGTCCGGCTCCGCTCAGCAACACGGGAAGACTGACGTTCTCGATCACGTCGAGAGGGGGCAACAGGCTGGGACCTTGGAATGCGATCGCGACGTTAGAGGGCATGAGGTCTCGCCGGTCTCCAAGAGCGGGCCATTCGATCCAACCCGAAGTCGGTCGTTCGAGCCCGGCGATCAGATGCAGCAGCGTTGTCTTCCCGCTTCCTGAGGGTCCGCTCAGAGCTGCGAGATCGCCCGCCCGGATCTCGAAGTTGACGTCGGAAAGAACGGTGACTCGAGAGTCCGCCACAACGAAGGACTTCGTTACCGACTCGGCCCTAACAAGAACGTCAGTCAATGATCTGCCCGTCGCTTAGATGGACGACGCGAGCCGCGCGCTGGGCTACGGCCGCACTGTGAGTGGCGAGAACGAACGCGACCCCCTGATTGCGGAGACGCTCGAACACTTGAAGGATGTTTTCTTCATTGGCCAGGTCGAGCTCCCCGGTTGGCTCGTCCGCGAGCACCAGCGGGGGATCGTTGGCCAGAGCAACGGCGATAGAAGCACGAACGGACTCTCCGCCTGACAACATGCTGGGATGGGAATGCGCGAGATGCTCGATACCGGCTTCGGCCAAAAGTTCGATGGGCTTCTTTGTTCCCTTCTTACCGGCCAATCTCTGTGCCAGGGTGACGTTCTGAATGACGGTGAGATGCTCGATGAGGTTGTTGCTTTGCAGCACTACGCCGAGCGATCGAGCGCGCATCATTGCCTTGACCGGCTCGCTGCGACGTGTCATTCGCTGGCCGCGGATCTTCACGTAGCCGCCGTCGGGCTCGTCGATACCTGCGATGCACGCAAGGAGGGTTGACTTCCCGCTTCCGGATGGCCCGACAAGAGCCACGATCTCACCGCGTTCGGCAACGATGGAAACGCCCTTTAGCGCCTGTACTTCCTCGTCGCCAGCGTGAAAGAACCGATATAGACCGCGCGCTTCGAGCACATTCGAATCCGTCATGGCAGCCACCTAAAACTTTGCGAAACGAGGGTCCAGGGATCGACGTTGTCGGAGCCCAACGGTCCGGACAACGTGAGCGCGACCTCGTGCCCATTCTTGAAGAACTCGAAGCGGAGAACTTCGTCTCGGTACTGCTTGCCGGTCACTGGATTCGGCGCGCTGTTGGCTTGGTATGTGATCACGATCGCGTTGCCTGCTGGGAGTGTTACGGAGATGGGCGCCGTGCTGTAGGGGATCGTGCACGTCGGTGCGCACGTGATGACATGACCGAGACGGAACGCGCGTTGTGTTCGCCTGAGCTCCGGAACGTCCCGGCTGGTGGCGCTCGCCTTCGTCGGAGCTTGGGATGCCTTGAACCAAGTCGCCGACACTGAGTTCAACTTGTCGGTGAAGGTCACTTGCGACTGTCCCGTGCGACGGGACCATCCTTCGGGAACCTTTACAACGAAGTGGCCCGTCGTGGATCGATAGGGGATGAAGGCGGTGTTGTCCGGGATGTCGCCCGGAGGGTTGCTCTCCGCGGGGACCGGCTTCTGTGGCTTCACTGCGTGCCCGCTGGGCTTAGTGGTGATGGCGGGCCGTACTGGCGAAGAAGGCGTCGCCGCGGGTTGCTGTTTGGTCCCGCTGCACGAGATCAATAGCAGGGCGGTCGATGCGACGGCTATCCCTCCGACGATCGCTCGCATGACATCCTCCTGTTGGCAGTGGCCTCGATATGTAGTAAATCTATCTATCGCGAGCCCATCGATGTGGCCCGTTAAGAGGATTCACAGAAAGAATTGAGGATCTATGCAGGCAGATCTCTTGAAAGGGCACCTAGAAGGCCTAGTGTTGGCCGTCCTGGCGGAGCGTCCAATCCACGGCTACGCCATCATGGAGTCATTAAAGGCCCGCAGTCATGGAGCGATCGGAATCGAAGGCGGCACGCTCTACCCCCTGCTCCACCGGCTCGAAGAAGCGGGCCTCGTGAGGAGCTCGTGGTCGACCCAGGGTGGCCGGCGGCGGCGGACCTACTCATTGACGGCTCGAGGCGGGCGTGCTTTGGCGGAGAAACAAGGTGCATGGCGCGAGTTCGTTTCTGCCCTCGGCTCGATCATGGCGGAGCCTTCTACGGGACCGGCGAAGTGATGATTGGAACGCATCACAGTGCGAACGAGACGATCGATTCTTATGTCGCAGGTATAGCGCGAAGGCTTGCCGGTCCGTCTTCCGTGCGTGCCGACCTCGTTGACGAGATGCGGGATCACTTGCACGAGGAAGCCTTATCTCTGATGCGATCGGGAATCGCGGAATCGGAGGCCGCTCGCCGGGCGATTGAGTCCTTTGGTCCTTCTAACCGGATCACGAAAGAGTTGAGGGCCGAGCTCGCGCGCAGGCAAACGGCGCGCTCTGCATTCGGGTTGCTCACGGGCGCACCCGGCCTCGCGGCCCTGTGGATCGGCATCCTTCTCATGGGCCCCCATGCTCCCTGGAGCGAAGTGAAGGAGCCAGCGCTGCTGGCGCTTACCGATGCGGTCGGTTCGGTTGCGATGATGCTCACGGTCGCGGCCGCGCTCGTCGCCAACGTATTGCTGTGGGTGCCGATGAGGTGGCGGACTAGCTTCAGTCTGTTAGACGCCGGTCAACAGTGGGCCGCCCGGGTGTGCAGCATCGCCGCTACCACCCTCGCCGTGAACATCTTGTGCATCTTGAGCTACATCGCGTTGCGGGGTTATCTGGCCCCGCACTCGCTGTCATGGGTAGCAACCCTGGTGGGCGTGGGCGCATCGCTCGTCGCTCTGCGAGCGGTTGCGGTAACGCTTCGGGCCGTCAGGATGCACCGATCGGGAGGGACCATGTCCGGCCTGCCTCTCGCCGGATCTGCCTGATCTGATTAGAGAGGCATAGCGGTCGGCCGGGACCGATCGCTACCCGACCGAATGCGATCCAAGGTGGTTTGGGTCGTCGCCGGCGCGCTCTCGAGCGTCTTGCTCGTCGGGTGCGTTGCGGGCCGGTCGAGTGACGTCGCTCAGGGACCAACCGGCACGGGCCTTCCGACTCCTCAGGGATCCGTCGTTCCCTCGGCTATTCCGTCGGAAACGCCGCAACCTCATCCGACGCTGAGCCCGCCGCGTGGCCCCCTGGACGGGTACTTGCTGATCGCCGACCGAGGAAACAACAGGATCCTGCTCGTCGACGGGCGCAAACGGGTGTTGTGGAATTACCCCGGCAAGAGAACGCCGTCAATCCCGTTCCGCTACGACGACGACGCGTTCTTCGGCGCGAACTACCGGAGCATCATCACGAACCAGGAAGACCAACACACGATGGAAGTTGTGTCATTCCCGGCCGGCGATGTTCTGTGGCACTACGGGCACGTCGATCGGCCGGGGTCATCACGCGGATATCTCCACACTCCCGACGACGCGTATCTGCTGGATAATGGCCGCCGCACCGTTGCGGACGTGGGGAATTGCCGGATCTTGTTCATCTCCCGACACAAGAAGATCGTGAGACAGATCGGCACCACCGGGTCATGCACCCATGACCCGCCGCGATCGCTTGCATCTCCTAACGGCGACACGCCTTACTCGGGCGGCCGGACGCTCATTACCGAGATCGGCGGCTCGTGGGTCGACGCGGTCGACAAGCACGGCAAGCTGCTGTGGTCGGTTCAAGCGCCCATGACGTATCCATCCGATGCGCAGTGGCTGGGCCATGGACGGATGTTGCTCGCCGACTACACCGCGCCGGGAAAGGTGGCGATCATGAAGAAGTCGGGCCGCGTCCTATGGAGTTATGGGCCCACGTCCGGCCCCGGCACACTGGACCACCCGTCGCTCGCGCTCATGCTTCCGAACGGAAACATCGTGGTCAACGATGACTTCCACGATCGCATCGTGATCATCGACCCCAAGAAGAACAAGATCGTGTGGCAATACGGGCACCTAAACAGCCCGGGGACGAAGGCCGGGTACCTCCACATCCCCGACGGCATGGACTTCCTTCCCTACGAAGTAGCTCAGTCCTCTCCCGCGCTCCGCGAGCTCATCCACCGGAAAGAGGGCCGCGGCGCTCGACGCTAGCTCTGTCCGTCCTTGTGATGGTGATGGTGCGGATGCGCCGCATGGCGGGCTTCGACGAGCTTTCGGTGTTCGTCCTCCTCGGCCAGCTCTGCCTCGATCTCTTCGATGGGGGTTTGGTCCTTGCGGGTGACGCTCAGATAGATGACGACGCCGAGGATCGCGAGCAGGAAGAGCGCGCTGGTTATGACGGTACCGAGCCCAAGCCCACCGATGTTGCGCTTCTGCGACATGAAGTCACCGATCGAGGCACCCAGCGGGCGAGTCAATATGTACGCGATCCAGAATGCCCAGACGGCTCTCGACTCGTGCCACGTGTGGTGGGCAGTCTTGCGAGTCTTGAGTGCGAAGTGGACGGCCGCGACGAGACCGATCATCCCGGCGAACATGAGCGCCGACTTCCAGTAACCGAGGTTGAGCTTCTCGGCCACGAGGTCACCGGCGGCCGTTCCGAGCGCGAACGTGAACAGGATCGTGAGCCAGTAGAACGCTTCGCGTTTGCGCGAGTAGATCGTGTGGATGGACAGCGTGCCCTCGTTCATGTACCAAACGGAGAACGTCGCGATCAGCGCGATGGCGAAGACCGTCGTCGTGACCTCCAGTGGCACCCCGAAGTTATCGACGAGGTTGTCCGTGATCAGGGTCCCCACGATGCTGATCAGCACCACGGCGAGCCAGTAGATGCCGGGGATATACCGCTTGGCTTTGAACTGGTAGTAGAGGGTGATCAGCAGGGCCGCGGTCATGATGTATGTCGTGACCGTGAGGCCGAGGTTCAGGTTCTCGCTGAGGAAGTCGGCGGCCGTCTCGCCCACAGTGGTGGCAAGGATCTTGATGATCCAGAAGAAGATCGTTACTTCCGGGACCTTGTTCAGCATCCTGCGAGCGATCTCTTCTCGGCTCAGCCGTCCGGCACTCTGCTCTACAACCGCCACGCGTCCCTCCTTGATTGATCCTTCGGGATAGATAGATGTTCTACCTATCGCCGGACAATACCTTGCCGGGCGATATATGCGGGTCGGGTGCGATGGCGACCAGAGTCCGTAGTTACAGTGGGTTCTTTCGCGGACCAGGAGAGCCAGAGCTCGGGGGCTAGATGACAGGCACAGATCCCACTTTCGTTGAAGTGAAGACCGTTCGGGGCGATGATGCTGCAAACGACCTGCTCGATGAGGGCTGGCGGATCATCGGCGTCTACAACTGGCAGGTCGAGGTCGGCGGCGTCGACGAGGTCATGCGCCACGGTGGGGGCGATTCGGGCCCGATAACCGTCTTCGTCATGGGCCGCACCGAGTAGCGATGTCTGTCGAAAGTCACGCACACCAGCACCACGCGGACATGGATCCCGTTACGCGGGCGGAGCATGTCCGCAATGGGCTTCGCCTCGAGTACTTCTCGCTGGCGTGGACTCTGGTCGAGATGGTCGTGGGCGTTGCTGCCGGCATCGCTGCGGGCTCCGTCGCGCTGATGGGATTTGGGCTCGACTCAGTCGTGGAGTCGTCCTCCGGTGGGATCCTGATCTGGCGACTCCGCAATGAGGGTTCCGAGCGCTGGGACGTCGAGTCGATCGAGCGCAGAGCAGTTCGTCTCGTGGCGGTCGCATTTTGGGCACTCGCCGCCTACGTCGGAGTCAAAGCGATCGTCGACCTAGCGGTTCAGAACCATCCCGAAGAAAGCGTTGCCGGAATAGCGCTCGCAGTGGTCTCGCTGGTTGTGATGCCGGTCCTGGCGGCGCGTAAACGCGCTGCTGCGCGCGATCTGGACAGCCGCGCTATGCATGCCGACTCCAGTCAAACGTCGCTGTGTACGTACATCTCCGCGTTCCTCCTGGTCGGGCTCATAGGCAACGCGGCGTTGGGATGGTGGTGGGCGGATCCTGTGGCGGGCCTAGCCATCGCAGGTCTTGCTGCCAAGGAGGGCTACGAGTTATGGACGACAGAAGACTTCTGCGCACACTGAGGGGCAAGCTTAGAGCTGTCTTCATAGCTGCGATTGTGTTGACACTGGTTGGCTCGAGCAGCTCGGCCGCACCAAGGACCAAGCCGCCCGAAACTGCCTTGCGAGTTCACAATTACC
Source organism: Actinomycetota bacterium (assembly GCA_034665605.1). Classification (GTDB taxonomy): domain Bacteria; phylum Actinomycetota; class CADDZG01; order CADDZG01; family WHSQ01; genus JALZGD01. Next base: position 16,349 of record JAXDJM010000009.1, read on the forward strand.
GGATCGCCTCGGGTGAGAGAGGTTCGTATTGCTGGGGGAGCTCGAACCAAGGAGTCTGTTCGTCGGTCGACTACATCGCGGACTGGCATCCTAGATTCCGGCGAATGCATCGGGGCCGGGCACAGGTGCGAGCGCAGTACGGCGTCAGACCCCGAAGGGCACGGGTGTGCGCGCAACGATTCCAGGGGGGCCATGAAGTCGGCCGTTGCCGGCGCCTCGATATGCATATCCGAAAAGCGATCACCGCCCACGGGCGCAGATGGGATCTCTGCTTCGTGCTGCCCAGGCCGGGTTCCTATCGACTGGATACGACGGTTCACTGGAGAAAGGGCGACTGGGCCGACTACGCGTTCGGAGCAACGGTCGTTCCCTCGAACTGACATTCGGGAGAGGTCGAATGAATCCATCTTGTGAATGGCTTGGGACTACCGGGTACTAGTGGGTTCGCCGCCCGCGTTGTTCTCATCCACGAGATCTCGCAATAAGAAGTCACTTGGGTCGAGATACATCGGGTTGTCGGTGATTTCACCCTCCTCCACGATCTGAGGGTGGGTTCTGCGCGCCGCGCTAACTATCGTCGGATGGACCGTACGCGTGTCATATAGGCAGAGCGCGGTTGCCGGCATCGAGTCGAAGGCCAGATTGAAGAGCGACTCGTACCGGCACCAAGACCGAGCATCTTTTGAGGTTCCCCACCCAGGCTGCCCAACGATCCGGGCCCACGGCGCCCCTCTTTCCAAGGCACCGTCCATGAACGCTCGATATGCGGTTATCGCAGTGAGCGGCGAGCTGTACCCATCTGTGGCATCGACGAATTCCACGCGGCCCGCGCTCTCTCCCAATTGCTCTTTCAAGATCACGATGTTCTCTGCGGCAACTACGGCGAGCAAGGCATCGGACCGCTCGATGCCCTCTCGCAAGAACGGGACGGCTCCTTTAACGAAACCGTCGTCGTCCCCGTAGACGAGAACTCGATGGACGAGCATCTTGGGGGAGCTCGAGTCACCTAATAGGTAGTCGATCGTCACTCCGAGGGCCTTCGACAGTGCTGTCAGGGTGGCGGGGCGCGGGTTAATCCGCCTGCCGGACTCGATCTGCTCGATCGCGGACCAGCTCAGGTCGGAGTGAACGGCGAGGGCTTCTCTACTCCATCCAAGTCGATGCCGGGCGGCCCGGATCCGGGTGGCCATAGGCGGAATGTCGCTCGAGCCGATCTTCCTATCGTCTGCCGGCGGCACTGGGGCACCCCTTTCCATGCCTCGAACGTTGCCACAGATTCTCCCCCTGAAACCCATGTTGTCATATGACAGCGTCATCTGACAGTATTGTGGAACTCCTTGAGGGAGTCCGCGGAGTGCGGGGCCTAGGAGAAACGCCTAGGCCTTCGTGATGCCCCGCCTATGCCCCCCCAAGGATGCTTTGTCCGAGCAGTGGCTGTCACTCGAGGGGTTCAGACGTTGGATGACTTCAGGCGTCCAGATGCCGGCGAGCTCTGGGAGACGATGAGGGGGACACGGTTCCCCTTCGCACTCATCGACCCCGTGAGTCACCGATTCGTGGAAGCGAACGATCCATATGCCGCCCTGTTCGAACTGCAGGCAGCCGATCTCAAGGGCACAAGCCTCACCAGCCTCTTCGATCCCGACATCGCGGGCTCCGTCGAGGCGATCAACAACGCCTTCGCCCGGCGAACCCTCCACGTGGTTCGCGGACAGATGGCTCTCCAGAAGTTGAACGGGAAGACAATCGAGCTGACCGGTTGGTCGAGAAGGCTCGAGGGCATGGGAGAGCGCCCTCTTGTGGTCACGTGCACAGTTGAGGTTGGTAGGGAGACTTTGCCCGACGATAGGTATTGGGTGGATCGGGCTCCACACGTTTTCGGACTTCCGGACGGCGGATCGGGACCGCAAGAGAATGTCCTTCAGCGCGCGGACCACCTCGAGAAACTCCTGTGGCGCATCGGCGAGGAGGTCCTGGCCGCGGGGCTCATGCCCATCGCAGGTGAGAAGTTCCCGCTGGGCCCCATCAAAGAATTGGGAGACTTGACGGCGCGTCAACGGGAGGTCGTGGTCAGGCTGATCGCCGGCGAGCGGGTAAGCGAGATCGCCCGAGAGATGTTTCTTAGCCCGAGCACGATCAGGAACCACCTCACTGCGGTCTTTCAGAAATTCGGCGTCCACTCTCAGGTGGAGCTCATCTCTATCCTCAAGGATCTATCGGACCGACAACCGTGAGCCGTCCCTATTAGGCCTCTACCGACGCCCTTCACCTTCCGCATCAGGGCTGAGTACAGACAGATGCCCACAAAGAAGTGACAAACCGCCTACTGGGATTGGTCGCTTTCCGGAAAATGCTTCTGCTATGGAAGGTTTGACCGGGATGCCTACAACTGGAAAAACGCGGGTAATGGTCTGCGATCGCCACGCTTTCTATCGCGAGTGGCTTCGAGACCAACTAGAAGATGAGCCCGATGTAGCTATCGTGGCAGAGATCGAGGATGCGGACGGCGCCCTGGAAGTCGTCCTCGAGGTCAAGCCGGATGTCGTGTTGGTTGAGGCCCGCACGCGCACCATCACCGGTGTCGAGCTGGGCGGGCTCTTACGCAAACAACTCCCCGAACTCAAGGTGATCGTCCTTGCCGCAACAGAAGAAGAGGTCGGTCTTGCGCGTCTTCTGGCCATCAAAGAAGGAGGCGCGGACGCGTGCCTGTTGACCGATGCTCAGAAGGGTGAGATCGCATCCACGATCAGGGCCGTGAGCCAAGGTCGCTGGGTGGCTGCACGAGCGATCTCCGAACCGCTTGTGGGAGAGATGCTCAACCTTCTGGTCGCAGAACGATCCCGGACGTCCGTCTGTCCCAATTGCGGTCATGAGTGGACGAACCAGTCGCCCCTTACCGATCGAGAGTCGCAGGTCCTGAGATTGGTCGCGCGCGGTTATACGAACCGAGCTGTGGCGAAAGAACTAAACGTTTCGGAAGGCACCATCAAGAACTACGTCCACGGCATCCTCGAGAAACTCGAACTTGGCTCGCGACTCGAGGCAGCCGTCTACGCGGTCAAAGAGGGCCTGGTCTGAGATAAGTCGCTACAGACGCCTGGATCGTGTACCCGGATAGGCGAGGGGTACCTGGAGCGTTGCCCTAGCGGGGGCCTCATGGCTGTCCCGAATGCATCTTGTGAACGCCCCTGCGCGCGTGGGACGTTCATAACTCTGCAACTCTAGACAGAAGGGTCGCATGTCCGAGCATCGGTCGCCCCTCTTTGCTTCGGATCGAGCCTGGCTCGTTGTGATCCTTGGCGGCTCTGCGGCCGTCGTTGGATACTTCCTGATTCCCAACGACGTCCTTCGGTCCAGCCTCTTCCCCTTGGTCGGCCTTTCCTGCGGGACCATCATCCTGACCGCCGCGACGCGCATCGTCCCCGGTCGCAGCGCGTGGCGATGCTTCGGGATCGCCCTGCTGTTGTGGGGCGTCGGCGATGCCATCTGGGCTCTTTACGGCCTCAGCGGCAGGGTGGCCCCCTACCCATCCTGGGCTGACGTTGCCTACTTACTGGGTTATCCGGCTCTGATCGCAGGCATCGTCGTCTATGTAACCAGTAGAAGGCGAGGGTCATTGTGGAGATCAGTCATGGATGTCGCGTTGATTTCGATCCCCGTGACCTTGATCGCATGGGACGTCGTCAACCCGTGGGTGACGCGCGTGGGTATTTCCTCGGCCGACATTGTTGGCTTGTCCTACCCGTTCCTGGACCTTGTTCTTTTCGGCGTCGCGTTCACGCTGATCTTCAGTCCTCGCCCCCGGATGGACACGCGTCTGCTCGGCGTCGCGATCGCCCTGCTTCTTCTTGCGGACTTTCTGTATGCCGTGGATATCGTGGCCGGGACATACCACACCGGGATCTGGTACGACGGGGCGTGGTTGGTCTCCTTCGTGCTCTGGGCCGCGGCAGCGCTGCACCCAAGCGCACACCGCGCGCCGGAGAAAGTACCGGAAGGAGCCGACGATGACACGCACTCGATCCTGGCGTTTACGGCCGTATCCGCCCTGGTCGCCATCCTCAGTTACGACGCTTTTCGAGGAAGGATGAGCGGCCCCGAGTTCCTTCTCGCCGGTGGGTCCACGATATTTCTGGCGGTCGCACGCATGCAGCTCGAAGTTCGACATCTGCGCCACAGTCAAGCGCGCGTCCGTGAGGGTGCTGAACTACTTCAACACGCGTTCGAGGCCGGGGCTTCGGGCATGACGCTCGGAACACTCGATGGGAAGTTCATCAGGGTTAATCGAGCATTTGCCGGCATGCTTGGATACGAACCAGAAGAGCTCGTGGGGATTGCCACCGCTGCTGTAACGCACCCAGACGACCGCGAGTCAATGGTGGAGCCGTTTGCCCGGATGGCGCGGGGCGACCTCGCGGAGTTCCACACCGCAAAGAGGTATCTCCATCGAGACGGTCATGACATATCCGTGCGGCTCGACCTCGCCCTATCGCGAGATGCCGAGAGACGCCCACGCCTTCTGGTCGGCCACATCCTCGACGTCAGCCATTCCAAGGAGCTCGAGGCTCGGCTCCGTCAGGCCGCGAGGATGGAAGCGGTAGGCCAACTCGCCGGAGGAGTGGCCCACGACTTCAACAACATCCTGGCGGTGATCCTGAATTATGCGGAGTTCGTCGACGAAAGTTTGGACGAGGGTCACGCGGGACACTCGGACCTCACTCAGATAACAAGAGCGGGCGAACGTGGTGCCGAATTGGTGCGCCAGTTGCTGGCGTTTTCCCGCCAGGAGGTCATCGAGCTCGCGGCGGTCGACCTTAGCGAGGTCGTCAACGGGATGGCCGTGCTCCTCGAACGGTCGTGCGGCGAAGACATTTCCTTGACCTTGGAGAGTTCCGCGGAGCTGTCCTTGACCATGGCAGATCACGGCCAGGTCGAGCAGATCTTGCTGAATCTCGTGAACAACGCGCGTGACTCGATGCCCAGGGGAGGCAAGATCACGATAGCGACGAGAGACGTCGTCCTCGAGACGGGCACTCGCGCAGGTTTGCCCGGTGGTCATTATGTCTGCCTAACGGTTACGGACACGGGGACCGGGATAGACGCGCAGACACACGAACGCATCTTCGAACCCTTCTTTACCACCAAGCCGCGCAGCGAGGGCACCGGCCTCGGCCTCGCAACCGTCTATGGGATCGTCAAGCGGGTACAAGGCGGGATCTACGCGGACTCCGAGTTGGGTGTCGGCACGACTTTCGTCGTGTACTTCCCAATGACCGATGAGCAAATGCCGGCTCCAGTTGAGTTCACACCGATCGAAGCGACGAATCATGCAGCAACCATCTTGGTCGTAGAGGACGAGGATCCCGTGCGAGAGCTCATCGGGAGGATCCTTCGTCGGGATGGGTTTGATGTCATCGACGTTGACTCAGGGGCCAAAGCAGTCGAGATCTGTTCGGCTCACGAAGGTGACATCGATTTACTCCTTACCGATGTTGTTATGCCGGGGATGTCGGGTCCGCAGCTCAGAGATCTAGTGCACGTGATACGGCCCGAGATGAGGGTGCTCTTCATATCTGGTTATACCGACGAGCTCATCGCCAGACGTGGGGTTCTGGAGAAAGGTGAGTCCTTACTCTCAAAACCATTCAACTCTCAGCAGCTCCTGACCAGAGTTCGCGAGTCATTGAATGCGCCGCAGAGAGCCGCTGTCTGATGACACCGATCGCGCCGTCGATCCTCGTGGTCGATGACGAGGCAGCTATGCGAGACGTACTGGTGCGCCTCCTGGAACGAGGTGGCTACTCGAACGTGAGGAGCGCCTCGTCGTGCGAGGAAGCTCTTGGGTACCTGGTGACCGAGTCCACCGATCTGATCCTGACCGACATGCAGATGCCGCGCGGTTCCGGTATCGATCTCCTGGCCTACGTGCACGCGCACCTACCGCAGGTTGCAACGATCATGATCACCGGTGTTGATGACAAAGTTTTGGGCGAGAGGGCTCTTGCCTTGGGAGCATATGGCTATCTCATCAAGCCCTTCCGCCCGAATGAGGTGCTCATCAACGTCAGCAATGCTCTCCGGCGGCTTGCCTTGGAACTGGAGAACCGAGGACACCGACAGCACCTCGAGGAGAAGGTGAAGCTTCGCACCGACGATCTATGGAAGGCGTTAATCGGACTGGAGGCTTCGCAGAAGGCAACCAGAGCGTCGCGTAGCGACACGATCAAACGCTTGGCCATCGCCGGTGAGTTCAGAGACGAGGAGACCGGACGTCACGTAATCAGGATGAGTCGCTATTGCGAGATCCTTGCGCGTGCCGCGGGAGCAAATGACGAACTGTGCGATTCGATCCGTGAGGCTGGCTCGTTGCACGACTTGGGCAAGATAGGGATCCCCGATCGCATCCTCTTGAAGCACGGACCATTGACGCGTGAGGAACGTTCGGTAATGGAAACGCACGCCCAGATTGGTCACCGCATGCTTAGTGGCTCCCAGTCCCCACTTTTGGAGCTGGCGGCTGAGATCGCTCTGACCCACCACGAGAAGGTAGATGGAACGGGTTATCCAAACGGACTGCGTGGTGAGTCCATCCCCCTGCCGGGACGGATCGCCGCGATCGCCGACGTCTTCGATGCGTTAACGACACACCGTGTTTATCGGCGTTCTTATGCACTGATCGAAGTAGTTGAGATGATGAAGAAGGAAAGCGGGACCCATTTCGACAAACAGCTTTTAGCGGTGTTCTGGGACTCGATGGCCGAGGTACTTGCCGTTAAGGACGACTACGGGTACGAGGTAGTTGCCTCCTGACACGCGACGGTCGTCGCTGATGCCAAGGCGTGCGGGGCCCTCCGCCGCCTCAACTGCGGGAAAGCGTGAGGACTGTGAAGTCGCGAAGTGGGCGGTACTGGGATCGAACCAGTGACCTCTGCCGTGTGAAGGCAGCGCTCTACCGCTGAGCCAACCGCCCAGGAGCGCACGATTGTAGATGCCAGCGCCGGGCCGCGGTGGGATGATTGCGCGACACGAACCGAGGGGGCAACGATGAAGGCACGACTTCTAACATCAGCATCGGTTGGATTGGTTGTCGCGCTGGCGCTAATGGCCGGTCCAGCACCCGCGATCCTTTCCGCCGCGCAATCGACGGCCAAACTAGGAGCCGCACGGGCGACCGGGTTCCCGGCTTCGTCGTTCATGGGAACGAGCGGCGCACTCGCATCGCATGCTGCGCTGCCCCCGGCGGCGCCCGCGCACGGCCTCAAGTTCATGCCGGGGGTAACAGTCGATCCGCAGAACGACCTGGGCGAGCCCTCGCTTCGCATCGACAAGAAAGGCAACGTCTACTCGTGCGGCCCCCAAGGCTCCACGGCCGCAGCTGACCGCGCCCAGCTGTCACTCGATCACGGCGACACCTACCGTCTCTTGGGGGAGCCACCAACCGGCCGCATCGCGCCGGGAGGGGGAGGCGACTGCGAGATCGCGACGGCTCCTCAGAAGAACTCGTCGGGCAACTACAACCTTTACTACGCGGGGCTCGAGCAACTGGCTAACTTCTCGGTGTCGCAGTCGACCGATGAGGGCCGGACGTTCGTCGGTGCGAGTACGTCGGAAGCGACGCCCAGCGTTGACCGGCAATGGATGGCGGCGTCGGGTGCACAGACGAATTACCTCTTCTATAACGAGACGCCGGGCGGCGGCACGGTGCAGCGATCGGACGACGGGGGACTGACCTACGGTCTCGCGTCGGCTCCCGGAAACGCGGCCCCCGACATCGATAGGCCGGGCCCGATCGTCGTAGACGACAATCCCGCGCACAACCCCGACGGCAACAACAACGAGACGCTGTACGGCGTTTACACGAGCGGGAACAACGTGAAGCTGTTCCGCTCGACGGACCGGGGACAGACATTCACGCAGACCGTCATATCTCCCACACAGGGAGACCCCAGCAGTCTCTTCGCGGTGCTCGACATCGATACGGCAGGAAATCTCTACGCGGCGTGGGCCGAGAAGGACAGCTACGACGTCTTCTACTCGTTCTCGACCGATCAGGGGAAGACGTGGTCCACCAAGCAGCAAGTGAACCGCGCGGGAGCGGCGAGCAACCTGATGCCGTGGATCGTTGCCGGCGACCCCGGTCGTATAGCCGTGGCGTTCTACTGCAGCTCCGTCGACGGTGGGCCCGAGGACGCGGCTTTCCAGGCCCCGTGGTACCTGTGCGTCAACGAGAGCACGAACGCGCTGTCGACACATGCAAAGTTCAGCCAGGTCCACGCGACGTCGCATCCCAATCACTGGGGTCAGATCTGCACCGGCGGGATCGGATGCACAACGGGCGGCGACCGCACCCTTTACGACTTCCTCACAGCGCGCGTCGATCCAACGACCGGACGCCTGTTCGTGGTGTTCACGCAGTCCAACAAGATCTCGGGCACTGCTGCCGGCGGGCCGTCGATCGACACGATCGTCAAACAGAAGTCCGGGCCGAGCCTGCTGAAGAGCTTCGGGAGTGTCGCCGTCGACAAGAGGCGGAACGTTAGAAGCAAGGCGGCCGATCCCAAGGGCGACGCGCTATGGGACTTCTCGAGCTTCGGGCCGCCCGCGGCCGCACGGAACAACCAGCCGGGCGTCGATCTCAAGTCGGTGAAGCTGGCGCGCTCCCACATGAAGGTGGGCGGCAAGACGGTGCTGGCGCTGAAGGCAACGATGAAGGTGTCGGACCTGAGCGACACCGCTCTGTCTTCCGCTCTTCAGAACATGCAGTCCGCCGATCTGATGTTCGTCGTGCGCTGGTTCTCGGGCTTCCAACCCGATTACATGACGGCGGATTGGAACCCGGCGACCGGATTCACGTTCGGTCACGGTCACCTGGTTACCGCCCAGGGCCCGTTCACCGAGATCTATCCGGCCCCCGGAGACGGCGCGATCCCCGGAAAGGTCAACGTGAAGAAGGGGACGATCACGATGCGGGTTCCCTATTCCGAGATCCAGCGCATCGCGATCAAGGATCCGACCAAGATCGTGAAGGAGAAGCCGGCGAAGCCCGGGACACACATCTGGGAGGTCACCGCGTTCACGTTCGGTCGGCCGAACGCAGCCGACCAAGGTGCCAACGATCTTTACAACCAGGGTGATTCGACCCCGAGCTTCGATTACGTCCTGAAGCAGTAATCAGGGGGTCGGGGGGCCGAACAGCGCGACGCGGTCGATCTCCTCTTCGCGGTCTTCTTCCGCCTTGCCGCCGGCTATACCGAATAGGTGCTTCGCCCACACCAGGTAAACGAGTATCGCGATGTTGATCACGAGCGCGCCGACGCGGATGACGGTGACGCGATCCAGCAACTCGTGTATCTCGAAGGGGAGGAAGCCCGCAGTTGCTACCGCGGTGAGATATTCGGCCCACCGCCGTTCGCGCCACAGGCCGATCGCCTCGACACCTTCGATCACGAAATATCCGATCGCCGTAGCTCCCAGGATCGCGAGCGTGTGGCCGTGCAGGTGAGCGATGTTGTTGAGCTCGTTGAACACGAAGCCTCGGCTCTGATCTGCACCGGTCGATGTCGCCGCACGGGACACGGTCTGTAGAAGCCGTTCCGCTTCGCGGTGGACCGCGCCGAGCCTGACGTAAACGAACAAGACGACCGCCGCGATCGCACCGAAGATCACGGAATGAAGGGCGCGGTCGATCGCGATGATCCGCAGGACGATCGCATCTCTGAGCTCCTTGCCGCGTCGAGGCAGCCGGAGGTCTTGGATCGATGGGAGCGTGTCTCTGATGGGGCGTTCTGGGATCGAGGCTTCGAGCCACGCGTCGCAGCGGGTGCACCTCACCATCCGGCGGCCGTCGTCGAGATCGAGACCGAGCCCGGCATCCTCGGGCCGAAGGCGCGCCACTTTGGCCGCGGGCGTGACGTGGCCGCGCATTCCACAAACGAGGGTTTCTCGATCCCACCGGTCGCGTCGCTCTTTGCCGACGAGGGACCGCATCGCTTGCACCAAGCCAGTCTAAGGAGGCCCCGGTCACCCCTCGGCGAAGCGTCCCGATCGCGCCATCCGCTCGACCCGTCGCCATGGAAGGCGCTTGTTGCGGCGCGGGCTCCACAAGAACGGCGCGATGCGCGGGGACGACCCGTACACGAGGAGAGCGAGCATCGCCCCGTAAACGGGGAGGTGCCCGATCAACTCTGTTCGCCCGAAATAGAAGAGGGTCGCGTTGAATGGGATTCCCGCCACGATCGCGACCAACTGTGGCGCGGCTCCCGAGATGATCAACAACCCGAATGCGAGCTCGGCCGCTCCTGCAAACCTGATGAATGCGTTGGGACCGAGATGTAATCCCGCGGTCGTGAATAAGTCGAGCGGCGGGTACCTCTTGATGAATGCATGAGCCAGTCCGGGGTTGGCGAGTTTCTCGCTGACTGCAAGGACGATCAAGGACGATCCGACACAGATGCGCAACGCAAACATCGCGCGCCTCACGATCATCGGATCAACTCGATTCGCGACGCGACCATCCGGATTCCCCGGCAGGATCAATAGGAACAGCGCGAGCCCCAGAAGGTCTGCCGCCTCCAACACCGCGACCGGTCCCGCCAGCACCAGGGCCAGGGGGCCGAGCAGGATCACGAGGATCGCGGCGGGCCGCAGCTTGATGCCGCTGATCAACCACACCCCGACGATGCCTTCGGTAAGTGCGATCTCGGAACCGGCGGTGACATGCGTAAGCGACAACGCGGGGGATAGGTACTGGTCGTGAACCGCGAGGGCCAGCAGCGACACGCCCAGGTGGATCGCCAGCAGGCGCGGGATCCATGGAACCAGCCGGTCGAGCCGATTCAGCACCTCGAGCTCGGGCCGTGGCAGGCGCAGAGCGACCAGTCGCCACCCGACGACGAATGCGACGGCAACCCCGCACGCAATGAGCGTCGCGGGCTGCCAGAAGAAGCTCCAATGGCCTGGGTAGCGGCCGGGGTCGGGGACGAACCACTTCTCGTGCGCGCTGGGGGGCAAGTGCATGCCGCGGCGAGCCTATCGGCCGGAGGCATAAGGGCCTTTCCGGAGCCGTGCAATGGTTCGGCCGACTGGGGCGTCTACTAGGCATGATCGACGCTCGCGCCATACAGATGGAAGACTTCCTCGGCGAGGTGGGACTACGGGTGCGATCAAATCGGGACGAAGAGATCGCGGCGCTCTTCGAGGCTCATTACGACGGGCTCTGCGATCTTGCTTACGTCATCATGGGCGACCGCCATCTGGGTGAGGAGATCGTGATGGAGGCGCTCCTCAAGACCTACACGGGGTGGGGTCGCATCAGAGATCGCGCCCGGACCGACGCGTACCTGCGCCGTGCCGTCGTCAACCTGTGCCGCTCGAAGATCCGCCGTAAGGGGATCGAGTCCCGGGTCAACGCTCTGTCACACCGTGCCGACGAGCTCAAGCCACCGTCGTGGGACCCAGAGGTCCACGAGACGACGCGGCTCGTGTGGTCCGCGGTCAAAGATCTGCCGCCGCGCCAGCGCGCGTGCATAGGGATGTTCTACCTGCACGGCCTTCCCGAGTCCGAGATCGCCCAGGCACTCGACTGCTCGGTGAGCACGGTCCGGTCTCAGCTATCGCGAGCGCGTGCCAAGTTGAAGGTCGCGCTCGGCGACAAGCTCGGAAGGACGGAGGCAGGATGAGCGATCTCGATCGTCTCCTCGAAGAATCGCTGCGAGCGATGACCGACACCGCGAGGTCGGCTCGCAGTGTGGAACGCACTCGCGCGCAGGCGGAGTTCGCCCGGCGGTTGCGACGGCGACGGATCACTTACTCGGTAGGTGCATCGCTTCTCGCCGGCATCGCTGCGACGGTAGCCATCTTGTTCGCCGTCGGCGCGTTCGACATCGGGATCGACCATCACGCGGCCCCCGTTCGTCCTGCGACATTGCGTGGCCTGATCCACACGGGATCCGAACCTATGGATCTGGCTCCCGGAAACCACTCGTTGTGGGTCGCGAACTCGGGGAGCGGGACCGTTTCTCGCATCGACCCTTCTACCGGTGTGGTGATCCAACAGATCGACGTCGCCGGAAGTCCCACCGATGTCGAGGCCGGAAGTGGCTATCAGTGGGTCGCCAATTCTGGGCTCAGCCAGATCCAACAGATCGATCCCAAGACGAACCAGGTCGCGTCGATATCGGTAGGCAGCCACGGCAAACCCCTCAGCATCTCGGTGGGGCAGGGCGCCGTGTGGGTCGTGATCCAGGATCGCAAGCTCGTCCGGATCGGCGTACACAGCCACCGCACATCGACGGTTTCGTTGGTCCGTCACCCACTCGATGTTGCCGCGCGCGAAGGGGCCGTATGGGTGCTCGATGCCAAGAAGGGTCTCGTGCGCCTGAACGATGCCGGCGACCAGATCGTGTCGAACCCGATCTCCGTGCAGACGCGTGGATCGGGAGACGTGTACACGGGACCCGGTGTCTTGTGGATCGCGAGCCGAGGGTCCAACAGCATCGAGCAGATCGATCCGGCGACCTCCGGCCTCGTGTCGACCACCGATCTGGACGGCGACTACATCGACATGGCGATCACGCCGACCGGTGTATGGACCTTGTCGAGAGCCGGCGACGGCGTTGCATACCTGACCCACCTCGACGCGAAGACCGGCGCACAGATCGGGGCCGCGACCAAGCTCGAGGGAGATCCGGTTCAGATCACGAACACGAACCCCGATCTTTGGATCGCCTTGCGCGCCGACGGGGGAGTGGTGCGCATCCCGCAAACGGTCGGGCCGTAAGGAACGAGACCTAGCGCGAGCGGCAACTTAGTCTGCGTGCATGCGGACTACATTCCTGTTGCTTGTTGCCGTCGTGTCTATGAGCGGATGCGCCCATGACGGCGCTAACCCCGCTGCGAGGGCACCGGACGGGGTCGTGTTCAATCCCGAGCCGCAGCACGGCCCCTACGTCGTCGTCATCGTGGACAACCATTTCCACGACATCCATCCGATCGACGATCCGTCGATCGCAGCGAGGCGGCCGTTCGTCGTGACGAACGAGGGCAGGAACCTGCACAACTTCAGCGTTACGGGAACGAAGGTCTCCGTCGATCTGCATCCGGGGGACACCCTGAGATGGCACCGGATCGGCAACGTGCTGTCGCCGGGCACCTACGACGTCTTTTGTCGCTTCCACTCCACGATGACCGGAAAGTTCACCGTCGTGCGCTAAGC
>JAXDJM010000010.1:0-7904 GCA_034665605.1 Actinomycetota bacterium
GCCCCTTCATCGCCTTGCACTCCTCATCGCCGGGCTTGATCCCTGCGACCTCGAAAACATCTTCGAGGCGCGAAACCTGCGCGCGGGTCTCTTCGAGGTGATTCTTGATCGCGTCCTGGAGCTGTGAGCTGGATGCCTTCTTTATGAGCTTCGGAAGTGCTTCGACCAGCTGGTGCTCGGCAGAGTACAGATCGTTCAGCTGCTCTTCTAGAACGTCTTGAAGCGAATCGAGCTTCATGTGCTTCCTCCTCTGGGGTGGATGGACTGTCTCTAGTGGGTTACCCGATAAGCGCCGAGGGCAACCCCAAGGCAAGCTCATGACCTGCGGCTTTGCCGGGGCCGTCACCCGCCGGCCCGACAGCGCGCCGCACATAATCCAAAAAAGAGAGTGCGGATCTCACCACCTATCGGGGCTCCCTCGTCCAACGAGTCCAGATCCGACCGCGCCTCGGGCTTTGCGGCGATCTGTTGTGATGCCGGGAACTCAGCGGTGCTAGTGCTCGGCTATCGAGATCGAACCGGCGTCGAAGCCGCCGGTCTGATCGAACTGGATCCCGCGCACCCACTTCTGGGCCGCCAAGTGCGTCATGAACGATCCGATAGGCACGATCGGGACCTGCTTCAAGATCAGTTGTTCTGCTTTCTTGTAGTCCTGGATCCGGACAGCCCCGTTTCGCTCCGCAGCAGCCTGGCTCAAGATCCGATCTACCTTCGCGGAAGCGAACCCCGAGTGGTTGTCGGGCGAGGTCGACGCGAACAACGAATCCAGGAACGCACCGGGGTCTGGGTACTCCGCGATCCAACCCAGCCGGTACATGGACTGCTTCCCGTCCTTGAGTCTCTTCAGATATTTCGGGAACGGATAAGCAGTGACCGAGACTTTTATCCCGACTGCTTCGAGATCCTTCGACACGGCACGCGCGACCTGTCCGTGGGGATTCCCTTGTGTGTAGCTGAGCGACACCTTGCGCTTCTTCTTGGGGATGTGTTTGAGGAGCCGCCGGGCTGCTGCCGGCGAGTAATCGCACAGCTTGAAGCACTGGTTCTCTTGGAAACCTGGCATCCCTTGGGGAACGATGCCGCGCGGCGGCACGAGCGTTCCCTTGTAGATCTTGGCTGCGATCGTCGGTCGGTCGATAGCCCGGCTGATGGCCTTTCTGAAATCAAGCTTCTTGAGCTGCGGCGAGTTCAGGTTCAGCCCGTAGTAGTACCCGGCTAAGAACGGCTGGTAGCCGGCTTCCCCGAACTGTTGCCCCGCTACCTTGATCTGGTCGGAAGGGACCTCGGCGATGTCGATCGCGCCGTTGAGGAACGGAAGCCACGACGACGACGGATCTTGGTATGGGAGGAACCGCAACCCATCGAGCTTGGGTGTGGGCGTGAAAGCCGTGAATGAACGCATGAGTATCGGCTCGCCGGGATGCCACGGCTGCGCGATCTGGAAAGGCCCGTTACCAACCGGCGCGCTGAGAAATGTTGTCGTGTTCTCGACTTCGCTCTTGAGAAGAGGTACGAGCCCCGGGTGCGTGAGCACGATCGGAAAGTCTCGATAAGGGCGCGACAGCTTGATCTTCAAAGTGAGATCGTCCGGAGTCGAGATGCCGGAGAGGTGAGCCGAGGTCCCCTCCACATTGGTTGCCTGGAAACCCTCCACGTTCTGCAGCGTGTAGGCGAGATCCGAAGCATTGCTCTTGGTGGCTATCCGATCGAACGCGAAAGCGAAGTCTTCCGACGTAACCGGTTGACCATTGTGGAACGTCATCCCAGGACGTAGATGGAACGTGAAGGTGCGGCCCCCATCGGTCGCATCCCACGACGTGGCGGCTGCAGGTTTGACCTTCTGAGCTACCGGATCCCACCTGGTGAGACCTTCGAAAAGCTGCCGAGCCACCAGCTCGGCGGCTGGATCGGCGAGCCGCATCGGGTCGAGCGTGGCGGGGTCCTGGATGGCGACCGTCAAGACCGAGTCGCCGAGGGAGAAGGCGCTGGGCGTGGGAGCGGGCGAGGCAGACGCAGTAACCGGTTCCGAGATCAGCGCTGCGGTCGGTACCCCAGAGCTCGCGGAGGTCGACGATATGGCGTCGGCTGCGGTGTTGTCGTCGCACGCCACCGCCGCGAGGAGCAAGATCGCGGCCCCCAGCGCAACTGCGGCGCGAGCCTTCGTGCCCCCGGCCCCCCGGTAGCGTTTCGTAGAACGATCCGGCCCGCCGCCGGACGGATTACGACAAGCGGAAGGCAAGCGCGACTGTGGTCGCCGTGAAGATGATCGCGGTGATCACCGTGATTCTGTCGAGGTTTCGTTCCATCACGGTCGAGCCCATGGCCTGGCTCTGCATCCCGCCACCGAACATCTCGGAGACTCCGCCGCCGCGGCCTGCGTGCAGAAGGATAAGAAGGATCAGGGTCATGCACACGAGCACGTGGATGACCAACAGAACTGCAGTCACGCCTCACACCTCTTCCAGAGAGAACGATCCGAATGGGCGTCTCGCCCGGATGACAGGTTAGCGTGCCCGCCCCGGATACCGCGTCGAGGCCTCGACCCACCGGCGTGCCAGGCGCTCCATGAGTCGTGTACCGAGAGGGCGCCGGTCCCCGGACACTAGGGGCGGAGGGCCGAAGGGGGTGTTCGCTCTCTGGACGCTAGGAGTCGAGCGCGGCCTTGAGACCGTAGATCCCGGGCAGAACTCCCCCGAGGGGGTGCTGCAACAGCGGGATCGCCTTCCAGTCCTGGTATCGCAGCTCACCCTTGAGCTCGGCAGTGGGAACCCCCATCAACCGGGCGAGCTTCATCATCCGGTGCAGGTAGCGCGGGACGTCTTTCTGTCGGACCGACAGATTGCCCAAGAACATCGGGTCGTTGGCGAGTCGGGCAAGGTGCGCAGGCACCAGCTTCTGCTTCACTACGTGCCCGTGGGTTCTGGGAAGCGATGGAAGGGGGCGTGCTTCTTGCGGATTCCAAACCGCATTGGAATGCGACTCGGGCGCTCCCCAAACGAACGCAAGGCCTGCAGGGTTCTCATGGGCGACCTTCGCCGCCACTTGAAGACCGAGAAGTGCCACGAGGCACGCCGCGCACAGATACGGGAGCCGGCCCACGGATCTGTCCCATCGGGAATCGAGAGGCATCCCCGATGCGAGCACCGGGCGGCGATCGGCCAGCGCCAGCAAGCGCCCTACGCGACGGCTCACTCGAGCTCGAGGCCTGAGCGCCGCAAGGGTGGGGGCCGGCCCGCGCCCTTTGCCAGACAGCACTTCGCAGACGCGCACCAGTCCGGATGCGACCGCCAGCGGGCTTCCCGTCATCTCCGCGGCACGTCGATCCGCTTCCAGCTCGCGGTCGGATTGCAAGCGCCGGAAGGCGATATGCGCGAACGGATTCCACGCGACCATGTCGCGCAAGACGCCCGCAGCGAACACAAGATGGACGTCATGAGCTTGCAGGTGCGCGATCTCGTGGGCGAGGATCGCGTGGAGCTCCTCGTCGTCGAGTTGATCGACCAGATCCTGCGAGATCAGGATCTTGCCGCGGAACGCTCCCACCGCGAACGCGCCGGACACGCCGTCGGGCAGGACGCGCACATCCGGGACGCGCGCGAGCCCCGCGATCTTCGATAGTGCATGTGCAGGGACCAGAACCCGGTCATCGGTAACCTGGGAGCTTCGAGCGATCAAGCGGTGAACGAGAACCGCTCCGACCGCGCGCCGCACGAGCATGAACGAGCTAACCGACAGCCCGATGAGTAACAGCCACGGGCCGGCTGAACCCGACAACGCGTAGAGATGGAAGGAATGGGAATCGGGGTCGGCAAGGAAGAACAGGTGAAACAGGTTGCCGGGATGGGCGAGGAGCCCTGCGCGTGCAGGCTTGAGGATCGCTATCTCGGGCAACACGCCGTGCTCGTAGATCGCCGCGGCTATCAGCGGCAGCACGAGCGGTATGCCGAGTAGCAATCCAGATGCGAATCCACCGGGACGGCCGATCAGTCGGCGCAGGACGAGGGCCGCGATCAAGGTGGCGACCGACACCGCGACGATCAGGACCCACGCGGAGTCCGTCTCCAACGACAGGACCGTCGGGGCAGCCGTGATCACTTCGTCTGGCTTCTCCGCTGGTCGATAGCGGCCCGTAATCGCTCGATCACATCGGCGTCTTCCGCTTCGACACGATCTAGGAAGTAGGCGACCGCAGGATCGGGGAACCTCGTCACCAACCAGTCGACAACCGACTTCACCGTTGAATTCGCATACTGCTCGCGGCTGACGACGGCGCGGTAATGGTGCGCAGGCTGGTCCTCTATGCGGTCCAAGAGGCCTTTATCGGTGAGTCGCCCGAGCGTCGTCATGACGGTCGTGTAGGCGATCTGACGCCGGTCCCCTATCGCTTTGTGGACGTCCCGGACGGTGACCTCGCCGCGGTCCCAGACGACATCCATGATGTCGTTCTCGAGGGGGCCGAGGACGTCTGCCAGTGTGTGCTTACGTCTTGCTGCTACCACGGTGCCTCCCTGCTCCGCGTCGACCACCAAGGGCGCGCGGGACGTAGGTCGACATCGTAGCCGTGTTTGTTGGTGGGAGTGCGGTCAGCCGCGAGCCAGAGAGACCAGATTCGGCATGATCTCCGGTCCGGCGAGATGGCCGAGGGCCCCATGGCGCGATGCCCGCTCTCCATAGCTGTCGACGCCGTCCGCCGATACCCCTCCGCCCGACACGAGCAGTGGGACCGGCCCGTCGGTATGAGCCTTCCGGATACAGCTGGTGGAGTGGTCTGCGGTCACCGCGACGATGTTTCTCGATAGATCGAGCGAGTCCAGCAATGGAGCGAAGAAGTGTTCGTCGATCTCTTCGATGCTCAAAAGCTTGCCCTCGTAGTCGCCGTCGTGCGCGGGAACATCGGGGCCTTTGATGTGGATGTAGAGACCGTCGTAACCCTCGATGGCTTCGAGCGCGAGCTCCGCCCACGCTTGGTATTGCTCGGCGGGAGGGATACCGGTGGGTGCTTCGACCTCGCCCATCTCGGTAAGTCTCGCGATCCCGACCTCGACCGGCATCTCCACAAAGCATCCGAACGACATGCCGAACTTCTGTTTGAACGGCACCAGCTTTGGTAGGTGGTCCCCCGCGTCTCTGGTGAGCACGAAATTACCTGCGAGCTTGCCGGCAGCGGTCCGCGCTACGTTCACATCCGATGCGCTCAGCGTGTCGTATGCGGCCCGTAGCCACACGTTCGTTAGATCCGCTGCTCTGATGGCGGCGTCGTCGGATGTGTGGCCCTCGGTAGGCGCCACCGTTACGACGTGGTTATCGAAGACCTCTTTCGCGACGCCCAGCGCACCTTGACGCCCGTAAGCCGGATCCGAGTTCTCTACTTCGGCAGACAAGGGGCCGCGCTCCGAACGCAGCACGAGAACGCCTCTATGTCCGATCGTTGCTCTGAAGTCGAAGGTGGCGCCGTCGAGCGCAACGTTGTCTTGAACCTCGCGAGCGAGCGCATGGGCCTCATCGGAGCTCAGGTCGCGGCCCACGCGCCGGTCGACGATCGCCCATCCATCACCGTCTGCTTCGACCGTTGCGAAGTTGACCCGATACGCAAGATCGCCGTCAAAAACATCCACCCCCGCGCCTACAGCTTCGAGGGGGCCGCGGCCCGTGTGGTGCTCGTGAGGGTCGTAACCGAGAACGGCGAACACCGCGATGTCCGATTCGGGGGCGATGCCTTCGCCGACGGTCGTCACGTAGCCGTTGCGGCCCGTTGCGGCCAAGAGGTCGAGCCGGGGGGTGCGTGCAGCTTCCAGAGGGGTCTGGTCGCCGAGTTGAGGTATCGGGTCGTCCCCGAGCCCGTCGAGGATCACGTACACGACGTTCTTCAGGCTCAACTTGCCGCCTTGACGATCGCCGCGAACTCGCTTGCGTCCAGCGACGCTCCGCCGACCAGAGCACCATCGATGTCTTTCTGTCCCAACAATGCTTTTGCGTTGCCGGCCTTGACGCTGCCTCCGTACTGGATCCTGATTGCTTCGGCGACCTCGGCCCCCGAGGCCTGCTCGATGACCTTGCGGATGTAAGAGATAGTCGACTGCGCGTCGTCCGGCGTGGCGGTCTTGCCGGTGCCGATCGCCCAGATCGGCTCGTACGCGATCACCATGGTCGATGCGTGGTCGGGTTTGATCCCGGCGAGCGCCGCGCGCACCTGTCGTTCGACCTTGGTCTGGGTCTCACCCCGCTCGTGTTCCTCGTCGGTCTCACCGCAGCACACGATGGGATTGAGCCCGGCCCCGAACGCGGCCCGCACCTTCTTGTTGACGTTGTCGTCGGTCTCGCCGAAGAGCTCCCGGCGTTCGGAGTGGCCCAGGATGATGTAATCGACCTGTAGCGCCGCAAGCATGGAGGCCGATATCTCCCCGGTGAAAGCTCCGGATGTTTCGAAGTGCATGTTCTGAGCTCCAAGACCAAAGCTGTAGCGATCGGAGTCGATCAGTGTCTGGATGGTGCGTAGTGAAGTGAACGGCGGGCACACGACGACTTCACACGCGTCGTAGTCGTGACCGGCGAGCTCGTGCGCGAGTTGTTGCACGAGCCGCATGGCTTCTAGATGGGTTTCGTTCATCTTCCAGTTGCCGGCGATTATCGGTGTCCTCATGGCTCCTCTTCTTGTTGACGTTTATGTGGCATTTTTCGCGCGTCGAAGCGCGGCCACGCCGGGGAGTTCTTTGCCTTCCAGGAACTCGAGTGATGCTCCCCCGCCGGTCGACAGGTGGCTCACGTCACCGTCCATGCCCAGCGTTCTCAACGCGGCAGCGGAATCGCCGCCTCCAACAACCGTATACGCGCCGTTTTTGGTGGCCTTGGCCACCGCTTCGGCAACGACGATCGTTCCGTGCGCGTAGTCGTCGATCTCGAAGATGCCCATGGGGCCGTTCCACAGCACGGTGCGAGCACCCTCGATGGCCGCCGCGAAATCGCGCGCGCTATCGGGACCGATGTCGACGCCCATCCGGTCTCCGATGTCGTCAAGCGAAGCCGTGGAGTGCGCGGCGTCTTGGTCCGGCGAGTCGGCTGCCATGACGTCCGTAGGGAGATGGATCGCAACCTCCCGTGCGTTCGCTCGCTCGAGCACCTCGGATACCTCATCGAGCCGGTCTCTCTCGACGAGGGAGCGCCCGACGGGTTTGCCCTGTGCGGCGAGAAGAGTGAATGCCATTGCCCCGCCGATGCACAATGCATCTACGCGCTCGAGCAAGTTACCGATGACCGCAAGCTTGTCGGAGACCTTGGCGCCACCGAGTATGCCGACGTACGGATGCTCGGCTCCGTGCAACAGCTTCGACAGTTTTTCGACCTCGTCTTCGAGCAACAGACCGGCCGCGCTCGGGAGATGCTGCGGAGGTCCGACGATCGATGCGTGAGCGCGATGGGCCGCGCCGAAGGCGTCGTCCACGTACCGGTCTGCGAGGTCACTGAGCGCGGCTGCGAACTCTGGATCGTTGCTCTCTTCGCCGGCTTCGAATCGAAGGTTCTCCAGCAACACGACGGATTCGTCGGAAGCGCAGGCGTCGCGCGCTCCATCTCCCGCGACGTCCGGCGCAAGCGTTACCGGGCGATCGAGCAACTCTTCGAGGCGGGCTCGCACGGGGGCCAAGCTCAGGCCCTCGACCCACTTGCCTTTCGGGCGGCCGAGATGCGAGCCAACGGCAACTCTTGCCCCTGCCGACAGCAGGCGCTCGATCGTGGGAACGGCAGCCCGGATGCGAAGGTCGTCCGAGATAGCTCCATCCCGCAGCGGCACGTTGAGGTCCGAGCGCACGAGCACGCGAGTGCCCGACGCGTCGAGCGCGTCCAGTTGAGGTAGGTCGGTCACGTGGTTTACAGCTTGCTGCCGACGAGCTCCGTCAGATCGACTAGGC
>JAXDJM010000011.1:0-10836 GCA_034665605.1 Actinomycetota bacterium
CGCAATTGCCCGTTCCACGATCTCGCCGAGACACAGCCCGACCTCGTCTGTAACGTGAATCGATCGTTCATCCAGGGTCTTTTACGCGGCCTTGGTAATGAGACCTTGGATGCCCACTTGACCCCCAAGCCCGGCGAATGTTGCGTGACATTGAGCGCAGTTAAGGAGAACAGATGAGCTCAGGCACCGTTACCCCGCTGCGACCGCTCGATCCCGACGTCCCGCGCGCCGAGGCGGCCGTGGCAGAACTACTGGACGCGCTCGGCATTGACATCGCCGAACGAGGACTAGAGGACACGCCGGGCCGCGTTGCTCGGATGTACCGCGAGCTCCTCATGAAGCGCCCGTTCAACGCCACGACCTTTCCGAACACGGACGGCTACGACGAGCTCGTCATAGCGAAGAGCATCCCTTTCTCCTCTTTATGCGAGCACCACCTGCTTCCGTTCCACGGTGTTGCGCACGTGGGTTACATACCGAATGAGTCGATCGTTGGGTTGAGCAAACTGGCACGCATCGTTGAACACTACGCGCGCGATCTTCAGGTACAGGAACGCATGACGAAGCAGATCGCGACGTGGCTCGAGAGCAATCTCGACCCCAAAGGTGTCGGCGTCGTGCTCGAGGCCGAGCACCAGTGCATGACCATTCGCGGAGTACAAGCGGCCGGCTCGAAAACGATCACCTCGGCGATGACGGGGCTGTTGCGGTCGGACATGAAGACGCGGGAGGAATTCCTCGCGCTTGCAAACAAGCAATGAAGATCAAACGATCGGTCCTATAAGCGAGTAGGCGGGAGGCAAGGGATGGCACGACTGTTCTCGATACGACCGGCCATGAAGCTAAGCGGTCGAAAGTTCAAGGGGCTCCGAGGGTTCGCCGGTAAGCCCTTCCACCCCCCGCTGACCGATATCCCGATCGCGGCTTATCTATTTGCCGCCGTCTTCGACGTCATCAGCTACTTCAAGGGTTACAGCGGATCCGGCGCATACGCGAAGGTCGACGACGTGGCCCACGCCTTCTTCCTCGCGGGCACCTACGTGATCATCGGCGGCGCGATCGTCTCGTTGGCCGCGGCTGCGACGGGATTCTGGGATTGGTGGAAAGGGATGGACCGCGACCGATCCACGGGCGTCCTTGGAAAAGCGAAGCACACGCAGGTGTGGCGGACCGCGAACTGGCACATGACCATCATGCTTACGACGACCGCGATCGTGATCGTGGACATCATCGTGCGGATGGCACAGTTCGACGACGGCTACGCAAAGCTCGTCGTGATGATCCTGTCGGTAGTCGCCGCGGCCCTGGTCTCCTACGGCGCAACGTACGGGGGCTCTCTCGTGTACGAGTACCAGTTCAACGTCGAGGACCTGTCGGGAACCACCGTGTGGGACGAGAGCGAGGTCGACCAACTGCCGGGCGACAAGGGGCACCCCAAGTAGATCGGTCCACCCTCCCCACTACCCCCGGGGCGTTGGTTACGGAATACTGGACCAGACGCGAGCGCGCGTCGGGGGGGTTGAGATGACCAACAAAACGAAGATCCAGGGCTGGCGCAAGATCGCGGCCGCGTCCTGGAAGAAACCCAGCGATCCGCAGATCTACGGAGATCTCGAGATCGACGCTACCGAGGCGCTTGCATTCGTGGAGGCTGCCCGAGCCGCACATGACGTCCCCCTGACGATTACGCACATGGCCGGAAAGGCCCTTGCGCACGCACTGGGAGAGAACCCGGATCTGAACGTGAGGTTGTACCGAGATTCCTTCATCCAACGACCGACGGTCGACGTCTTCTTCATCGTGTCCGCCGACGCGGGGGCCGAGCTTTCGGGGGTCAAGGTTGAAGCCGCGGACAAGAAGCCCGTCATCGAGATCGCTCAAGAGCTCGCAGCGCGCGCGAAAAGGATCAGGAGCGGTGACGATCCGGAGTTCGGGAAGACGAAAAAGATCATGGCCCGAACGCCGCGCCGGCTGCTCGGATGGGCGATCCGGTCGGCGGCGTGGTTGACGTCGGACCGCGATCTCGATCTCAAGAAGTGGGGCTTGCCGCGCCAGGCGTTCGGCAGTGTGATGGTGAGCTCCGTTGGGATGTTCGGGATCCAGCATGCATACGCGCCGCTGTCGCCCTACTACCGGATCCCGTTCCTCGCCCTCGTCGGTGAGGTTGCCGTGAAACCCACAGTCGTCGACGGCCAGGTCGTTGCCCGGTCGATGGTCACGCTCAGCGCGACGATGGATCACCGGTACCTCGACGGGTTCCACGCGGCACGACTTGCGAAAGCAACGCGCGAGTACCTAGAGGACCCCAAGCGCTTCGAACCGGCTATCTAAGACTCCAGAATCAACAGCAGTCGCTATCCTGCGTTCCGTGAGCGACCTCGCGATCAAAGTCTCTGGGTTGAGGAAGTCCTATGGCGACTTCGAGGCGCTACGCGGAATAGATCTTGAAGTTGCCAACGGCGAGGTCTTTGCTCTTCTGGGTCCCAACGGTGCCGGAAAGACCACCGCCGTCGAGATCATGGAGGGACACCGGAAGCGCACGGCCGGTGACGTGAGGGTTCTGGGGTTCGATCCCAGCAGCGGCTCGAAAGCATTCAAGGAGCGGATCGGGATCGTCTTGCAGGAAACCGGTATCGAGCCGTTCCTGACGGTAGCTGAGGTGATCGACCTTTATCGCGGCTACTACCCACATCCGCGCCCCCGCGACGAGATCATCGAGGTCGTGGGTCTTGTAGAGAAGCGAGACGAGCGCGTCGCCAAGCTCTCGGGCGGACAGCAGCGACGGCTCGACGTCGCAGTCGGGCTCGCAGGGGATCCCGATCTGTTGTTCCTCGACGAACCGACAACGGGCTTCGATCCGTCGGCGCGACGCAACGCGTGGGAGATGATCGGCAACCTCGTCGACCTCGGCAAGACGGTGTTCTTGACGACTCATTACATGGACGAGGCCCAGCACCTGGCGGGACGGGTTGCGATCATCGTGGACGGGCAGATCGTGGCCGAGGGCCCACCCGGCTCGCTCGTTGGAACCTCTTCAGCGGCAACGAAGATCTCTTTCCGCCACACGCCGGCGCTCGAAAGGCTCCCCAAAGAGTTGATCCCCGGAGCAGCAACTGCAAACGGGCGCGTGGAGCTGCACACGGATGAACCGATGCGGATTCTTCACGAGCTGACGCGCTGGGTTCTCGAGCAGCAGACGGAGCTCGAGGACCTGAACGTGTCGCGCCCCTCGCTCGAGGACGTTTATCTGGAGCTGACATCGGATGCACAAAGGGTGGGGATCGAATGAACTCCCAGACGATCACGACGACTTCGCCGAAAACCAGGAACGGAAACATCACCCTGGCATTGCGTCAGATCAGGTTCGAGAACAAGTCTTTCTGGCGCAACCCCGCGGCCGCGTTCTTCACCTTTGCATTCCCGCTGATATTCCTGGTTCTTTTCAATCTGCTGTTCGGTGACACGACATACCGTCTGTCACCTACCAAGGTCGTTACATTGCGAACGTTCTACGTTCCAGCGATCGCGGCATTCTCGGTGATCACCGCGTGCTACACGAACGTCGCGATGAGTCTTACGTTCTCCCGCGAGCAAGGCGTTCTTAAACGAAAGAGAGGAACCCCTCTTCCGGCGTGGGGTTATCTCGTCGGCAAGATCGCTCACTCCGTGCTTGTGGCGTTATTGCTCGTGGGCATCGTGACGGCGGCTGGCAAGATCTTCTACGACGTATCGCTCGCCACGGAGACGCTGCCGGCCTTCATCGTCACGGTGCTGGCGGGAGCTCTAACGTTTCCCGCTCTGGGAATCGCTATAACTTCGTTCGTTCCGAACGCCGACGCGGCCCCCCCGGTGATCAACGCCACGATCCTCCCGCTGCTGTTCGTCTCGGGCATCTTCATCCCCCTGAACAACGCGCCTGCATGGCTCCTTCACGTCGCGAATTTCTTTCCGATCCGCCATTTCGCAGAGGCAATGAAGTTCTCGTTCACCGGCACCGGCGGAGGAAACGGGTTCCACTGGGGAGATCTCGGGATCATGGCCATCTGGGCCGTCGTGGGAGCCCTGGTTGCCGTTCGGTTCTTCAAATGGGAGAAGACCCGCTAGCGTCGTAGTCGCGGAACTCTCTATAGCGCGCGGCCACCACGGCCGTCCCGAGCAAGCACCCAACTCCCCCGATCACTACCGACGCGGGCGCACCGACGAAGGTCGCCACCGCTCCCGCTTCGACGTCGCCGATCCGCGGCCCCCCCGTAACCACCATGATCTGTAACGCCGACAAACGTCCACGCAGCACATCCGGCGTGTTCTCGAGCAGCATGGTTCCTCTGAAAACGGCGCTGATCACGTCGGCGGCTCCTGCGATCCCGAGGAGGACCAGGGTCAGGGGCAACGAAAACAACGCGAGACCGGCGAACGTGATGCCCAATCCCCATACCGCAACCGCCGCGATGACAGCGCGGCCCTGTCGCCGAACGTGACGGACCCATCCCGTCGACAACGCGCCCAGCAGGGCTCCCACGGCGGGAGCCGCGGTCAACAGACCCAGCACGCCTGCCCCACCATGGAAGTAGCGGATGGCGAGGGCCGGGAACACCGCGCGCGGCATCCCGAAGATCATGGCGCTGAGATCGATCAAGAAGATCGCCGAGATCACACGCTCCCTCACCGCGAACGAAAGGCCTTCGGTTACCGCTCGGAGCTGGCCCGCTATCGATCTCCGAGCGGCAAGCTCGTGGGCTTCGAAAAGGTCTTCGGGGCGTTGGGCCGGCACCCAGCGCAGAGCAATGAGCGACGCGACGAACGTCGCTCCGTCGATGACGTAGACGACGCCGATCCCCGTCTGGGACGAGCTCGCGCCGTGCGCGAGCAGCGCGATGAGTGCGCCACCGATGGCCGGTCCGACGATGGCTGCGACCTGCATCACCACTTGCCGCAGGGCCATCGCCGTCGATAGCTGCTCGGGACGCACGAGTGCGGGCACCATCGCGCTGCGGGCCGGGCGATCTATGGCGCTCAAGGCTGCCGAGATCGAGGTGAGGAAGTAGATCCACACCAGGCTCGGGTGCGAGCTTGCAAACGTCACCGCGGCCAGCGCTCCCGATGCGATCATCAGGCCGACCTGCGTCCACGCGATCAACCGCCGCCGGTCCATCGAGTCGGCGATCGAGCCGCCTATCAGCGAGAAAACGATCAGAGGAACGACCTCCGCAACACCGATCAGGCCGACTGCAAGGTTCGATCCTGTCAAACGAAACACTTGGTAAGGGACGGCCACGTATCGCATCTGCGTCCCCATCAAGGAGACGATCTGTCCCAGCCACAGCGCGCGGTATGCAACCGAATCGCGCAACGGCGATATATCGATCGCTAACGAGCGCGCCCGTTCGAGACGTCTCCGAGCCACAGCAGGCGGATCGTGTTCAGTACTTGCTGGAGAACTTCTTCAACTTCGGCAATCTATGGAGCGCATCGATGACACGAACCGTGCCGGACCGCGATCGCATCACGATCGATTGAGTCAGGGCACTGTCGGCGCGGTAGCGAACCCCATTCACCAGATCGCCGTTCGTTACTCCGGTCGCTGCGAAGAACACGTCGTTGCCGGAGACCAGATCGTCGGTCGTAAGAACGCGATCGAGATCGTAACCCTGCTGGATCGCGAGATCGCGCTCCTCTTCAGAGCGCGGCCACAACCGGCCCAGGATGATCCCCCCAAGACACTTGATCGCGCAGGCCGCGATCACGCCCTCGGGAGTGCCGCCGATGCCGACCAGCATGTCGACACCCGAGGTCTCCCTCGCGGCAGAGATCGCGCCGGCGACGTCGCCGTCGGCGATGAACTTGATGCGCGCTCCGGCGGCTCTGATCTCTTTGATGAGCTGGTCGTGGCGTGGACGGTCGAGCACCACGACCGTGAGCTCGGCCACCGCCGTGTTCTTCACTTTCGCAAGACGCTGCAGGTTCTCGGCGATGGGGGCCTCGAGGTCCAGGACCTCGCACGCTTCTTCCCCGGCCGCGATCTTCTCCATATAGACACAGGGACCGGGGTCGAACATCGTGCCCCTCTCGGCCAGGGCAACGACTGCGATCGCTCCGTTCATCCCTTTTGACGTGAGCGTGGTTCCGTCCACCGGGTCAACCGCGATGTCGACGACTGGAGGCTCGCCGTTGCCGATCTCTTCGCCGTTGAAGAGCATGGGGGCGTTGTCTTTCTCGCCCTCCCCGATCACCACTACCCCGTCCATCGAGACGGTGCCCAGCATCAATCGCATGGCGTCTACGGCAGCCCCATCCGCGCCTTCTTTGTCGCCGCGACCCATGAACCGGGCCGCTGCAAGCGCTGCAGCCTCGGTGACACGGACGAGCTCCAGCGCAAGGTTCCTATCCGGAGCCGAGCCGTTTCCCCCCTCAGGCATCGATGCCTCCCTGCGATAAGTGTGCTTAGGAGTTCAGGGTAACGGGAACAAAGCGGCCATGGCGAGGCTGAGGAGGGTCGACTGCTCGGGACCTGGGATCGTGCGACGTCGGCGCGGGCGCGGTTGGGAGTACATCGACTCCGAGACCGGGGAGAAGATCGACGACGTCGAAGTCCTCGCACGCATCCGCGAGCTCGCGGTTCCTCCAGCATGGAAAGACGTGTGGATATGCGCGTACCCGATGGGTCATATCCAGGCTATCGGGTCGGACGCGGCGGGCCGCAAGCAATACATCTACCACCCGAGGTGGCGCGAGCGACGGGACCAGGAGAAGTTCGATCACATGATCGAGTTCGCAACTGCACTGCCGGATATGCGCCAGGCATGGAAGGACCACCTCGCTAAAGACGGGATGCCCAAAGAGAAAGTCCTGGCATGCGCGGCACGGCTCCTGGATCGCGGTTTCTTCAGGATCGGAACCGAAGGCTATGCAGAACAGAATCAGACCTACGGGCTGGCGACGATCCAGAAACGCCATGTTCAGCTCGCGCCCGGAAAAGAGATCGTGTTCGATTACAAAGCTAAGTCCGGCAAGCGCAGGATCTGGTCGATCGTGGACGACGAGGTGTACGAGATCGTCGAGATCCTCAAGAAGCGCCGGGGCGGGCTTCAGGAATTACTCGCGTACAAGTCGTCGGGGCGCTGGATCGATGTGAGGTCGGCCGACATCAACAACTACATCAAAGAGATATCCGGCCAGGACTTCACCGCGAAAGACTTCAGGACGTGGGCCGCTACCGTCCTTGCTGCGGTCGGCTTGTCTGTCGCCAGTCAAGCGTCGCGGTCCAAGACGGGTCGCACGCGAGCGATCTCTTTGGTTGTGAAAGAGGTTGCTCACTACCTGGGCAACACGCCTGCGGTGTGCCGTGCCTCTTACATCGATCCGCGCGTGTTCGACCGTTATCGCTCGGGTTGGACGATATCGGGAGCGCTATCGGAGCTCGGTGATGTCGATTTCGGCGAGCCGGCATTCCAGGGTGCGATCGAACTTGCGGTTCTCGATCTGCTCGCGAACGATCGCTCTTCGGAAGCCGTGGAAAAGATCGCGTGACGATGAATGGAAAGAGGGGGCCGGTCTCCCGGCCCCCTCTTTGACTAGCTTTAAGTGCAGACCGGTATCAACAGGTCGGTAGCGGGTACACGCACGGCGTCTTCTTGTCCGGTATCGGTTTGGTCAGCAGATGGTCGCCGGACGACTGCTTGATGAAGATCGGGTTCCCAACCGGCTTCGGGCCACCGAGGGGGTTCGTCAGCATCGTGTCACCCGAGGCGATGAAGATGTTGCCCTGGTGGTCGAAGTTGATCGTAAGGAAGTCCCCCAGACGGCGGTCACCGCCGTCGAAGTCCGTGCGAGCGTTGCACGCCGTTCCGTCGAGGCAGATCTTGCCGGTGTGGATCGCACCCCCGGAAGCATTGCTCACCGTGAACTGCGGCTTGACGAAGTGCTTCTTACCGTCGCTGCAGCTGACGTAGGACCCGTGGGCGTTCGTGGTTTCTGCCGCGTACACGTAGAACTTGTTCTCGTTTCCACCCAGCGTCTGCAGCCACACGATGGCAACACGCCCGTCACTTCCCGCGATGACCCACGGCCACAGAGCGTCGCCCTTGGGCGTCGGGACCGAGACGGGGGTTGACAACCACTGGTTGGTTTGACGGTTGAAGTAATTGAAGGTGACCTGGCCGTCGGGCGTCTTATCGTCGGTGCCCTGATAACCGCCGGCAGCAACGGAGTAGATCCATCCCGCGCTGTCGACCGCGACTGCTCCGAAGAACTGAGTCGACTTACCAAGCGGGGCCGGGTATACCTTCCACGTCTTGCCGCCATCTGAGGAGATCGCGGCGCCTCCGCCGTCCTTAGGACCGATCAAGCCGTTCTTCTTGTTCAGGGGGTCGACGATCATCTTGCCGTCGGTGCCGATGTTGCCGGGAGGAACGTTCACGGGAACGAATGTGAGACCACCGTCGGTGGACTTCAAGAGCTGCTTCGGAGAGTTGATGTACAGGTAGACCTCGTCCTTGCCCGCGCCCGTAAGCCAGGGACGGTCGCCCGAGCCTGCCTCGGGGTTGGCGGTCGGCCACGACTGCCCGTCGTCGGGACTTGCGAAGACGGAGTCGTTCGCGAGGTCGATCTCGGTGTTGTAGATCTTGCCGCCCGCGTCCATCGTCAGGTCGGGGTCGGAGAAACCGGTCGACGTTGCGCTGTGGGGTCCCTGCGACTGACCGGCGGTGCCGACGTACTTCCACGTCTTGCCGTCGTCTGTCGAGCGCCAGTTGAGGGTCTCGTTCGAGTAACCGACCGCGAAGTCGCCGGCCCCGGGGGCCGCGTTCGGGTCCTTGTAGATATGGGTCGTCCCGGCGTGCGCGGAAACGATGATCGAGCCGTCTTGAGCCACCTGGCTCACCGGCTCGCCGCCTGCTCGGTTCTTATCGATGAAGACCGGCTTGTTGAAATGCAAGGGTGCCGGAGCCACCGAGGGACAGTGGACGGTCGCCGATTGAGCCGCCCCGGCGAACGGCACGAGGGCCGCAAGCAGGGTCGTTGCCAGAACACCTTTGAGTAGCCGAGCCATCCCGTTCTCCCTGTCGTCACCACGCGGCCACCACCTCGGGACCGCTTCGAGCTAAAGATTCGGTAAAGACGGGGCGACTCCTGCACGAGACATGGCCGCCACGGCGCTTCGCCAGCGCTTTATGGGCCCTTGCCCGAGCCCGAGCCGCCGCTAGTCCGTTCGGCTGGGAAGTCCACTCGAATGGGGGAGGCGATTTGTCCGTTTCTGCCCTCAGGTCGACGAGCACTTCCTCCGATGGTCTATAGGTGAGACGGACTAGTGGTGCGGTATCCCTGTGGCTTGCAATCTCCCTGGTCGTAACCGGTGGGACGCACGCTGCCGCGCACGCGCACAAGAAGCAGATACCCGCCTACGTGCAGCCGGCGCTCTCCGGCCTGTCCGCGCTGGGCGCCATCAACAAGCCGTACTTCCGACCGAACAAGCCGATGAGCAAGGATCGCTTCGCACGGCTTCTCCGCACGACATTCGGCGCTGACTACGCGGGCGGCGAGGGGAAGATCAAGGCCCGGCAGGTAGACAGAGCCCTGATCGATGTGTTGGGACAGTCGGCCGTGGCCGATCATCTGAATCACCTCAGGTCGACCGACGGATGGAGCCCTACGGTCAAGCCGACCTTTGGGACCGAGGTCCTCGCTCGCGACCTCGGATTGCGATACGACCATGCGCCCGGCGACGAGCAGCACGAAGCCGCGGCGAACGATCTCTTGACGCAAGCCGACATCCTCTATGCCGTGTGGCAGGCCAAGACCAGCCCGGACATCTGGGCGGCCGAAGAGCTCGCGTCGATGTCGCTTCCCGATCTCGATGTATCCCAGAAGCAGGTCGTGCAATTCGCTTTCTCGCTCGCCGGAACTCCTTACGTGTGGGGCGGAGAGTGGCTCAGCCGGACACCGGCCGGGTATCCATACGGCGCTCAGCCACACGGCGGAGTCGATTGCTCGGGCTTCTCCTGGTACGTGCTGCGCGCGGCGGCCCCCGGTTGGGCTCCGCACCGTCCTTACAAGGGATGGTCTTTACCCGAGCGCAGCTCGGCCCAGATGGCGCAAGCAACCCGACACAAGAAGCGTTTGGGATTCAAGCAGCTCAGGACGGGCGACCTCGTGTTCTTCGCTCCTTCAGGTACGAGATCACAGCCGTCCAGCGTCTATCACGTAGGTATCTACGTGGGTCGGGGCTGGATGGTCGACTCGTCCGGCTCCAAAGACGGAGTCAGCCTCGACTACATGGGCAGTGGCTCGTGGTACCGGGGTCAGTTCATCTTCGGCCGACGGGTGATCAAGTAGAGCCGCAACGAACGCGGGAAATCATTTTTGGTATGTCCTTGTCGGCGAGACCGCTTTCGCACACTGGGCTCCCCCTCCTTGAGTCTTCGGAGCAAGCGCCCGATAGATTCCCGACTTGTCGGCAAGCGTCACGCTGTAATGCCCTTTTGAGTTCGTCTTAGTTGACTTCACCGTCTTCCACGTCCCCGATCGCTTCTGGATCTTCACCGGCATAGACCGGATGCACGCGATGAACTCCTCACCTTTGGTTGCGACGACGCCGCTTGCTGAGAGATGCCCCCCGAGCTTCAGGGTTATCGACCGCTTGATGGTCGAAGGCCCTCCACAGTCGCTCGTGCACCCGCCCGGACCCGAGTATCAACCCGACTGGGGCGCGAACACGAGTGATCCCTCGGGTCCGGGCGGGTGCACGAGCGACTGTGGAGGGCCTTCGACCATCAAGCGGTCGATAACCCTGAAGCTCGGGGGGCATCTCTCAGCAAGCGGCGTCGTCGCAACCAAAGGTGA
>JAXDJM010000012.1:0-9662 GCA_034665605.1 Actinomycetota bacterium
GTCCTGAGGCGGGTTATCTCCGACTGCTGACGCTGCACCACCTTGCGCAAACGTTCTTCGTCGGCCTTTCGAGCGACGCGGTATTGCGTGTACGTCCCCTTGTATTCAACGAGGCGAGATTGGTCGAGGTGGAGCACCCGCGTGATCGCGTTGTCCAGGAGTGCGATGTCGTGACTCACGACCAGCAGTCCGCCGCGGTAGCTCGCAAGGAACTTCATCAACCAATTCTTCGCATCCGTGTCGAGGTGGTTCGTCGGCTCGTCCAACAACAGCAGATCGCTCCCCGCGAAGAGGATGCGCGCCAGCTCAACGCGTCGGCGCTCCCCTCCGGACAGAGCCGTCAGAGGAAGATCGAGGCGATCCTGGGGGAGACCCAGGCCCGCGGCGATCCGTCTCGCTTCACCTTCGGCTGCGTAGCCGCCCTCGTCGCGGTAACGCTCTTCGGCACGGGCGAACTTCGCGATGTTGGACCCCGACGGATTCTCTTCGAGAACGACGCGCAGCTTCTCGAGCTTCTGTCCCTGTTGCAGGAGCCCGCGGCCCGAAATCACGTGGTCGAGGGCAGTCCCTCCGGGCTGATGGCCCGCTCGGGGGTCCTGCGTTAGGTATCCCGCGGCCCCCTTGAGAACTATCTGGCCCGCGGCGGCCGGCTCCTGGCCGGCCAAAACTTTCAACAGGCTCGTCTTGCCGGCTCCGTTCCTACCGACGAGGCCGACTTTGTCTCCGGACGCGACCGTGAAGGTCGCACCATCAACAACCGTGCGACCCGCAACATCTACGGCTACGTCTCTGACTTGAAGGATCGAAAACCTCCGAAGGGAAAGCGCCACGAAGAGCGCGCGAGAAAGGGCAAGAAGGGTCCAGGACGGCGCGCGGCGGCTACATGCAAGAACGATGCTAGCAGAGCGAGGTTCTCTACGTCTTCGTTTCGCCGGAGATCGAAGGAGTGCTGAAGGGCGAGACTTCGGCCCCCAGCACGCGCGTCTGCCACACGTGACTGAGGAGCAACTTCGACACTGCTATGACCGGGACCACCAGCAGTACGCCCCAGAAACCGGCGATCGCTCCGCCGGCAAGGATCGCAAGCATCACCGTTGCAGGGTGGAGCTGCACCGCGGCTCGCATCACCCAGGGGTTGAAGAAGTGGTTATTGATCTGCTGGACGACAAATTCGACGACGATCGCTTTGATCGCAAGGCTCACGCTGCCTCCGAAGAGCGCCACGAGGGCCGCGATAACGGTCGCGATAAGACCGCCGATCACAGGTATGAGAGTGAGGAATCCGGCAAGGGCGCCGATCACGAGCCAGAACGGTAGGCCGATGATCGCGAAGCCGAGAGCCGAGAGGAATCCGACCAACAACCCTAGGAACAACTGCCCTCTCACGAAGTTGCCTCCGATACGAGCCGCCTTCGACGCAAGGTCGACGACCTCGTCGCGGTGGCTTTGCGGGATCAACCTGACCGCCTCCCGCTTTAGGTGAGGCAGATCGACGAGCATGTACAACGCGATCAACGGAGCCACTACGAACAAGAGGATGGCCTGCAACAAAGACGACCCGATATCGATCAATCTCCCAGACCGCCTGCTGACGGCAGCCCTGAAATCGCGAACCGTCTTGTCGCAATCGGATTGCGACGTGATCGAGGGGTCGATCGAACTGTCGGCTCCCAAGATGCAAGACAACTTGTCGGTTCTCAGGTGAACGTCGAGATGTCGGTCGGCCCAATCGCTGAAGTCGCGCGCTTGGGCAACGATGTTGTTGCGGAACGCCGGCCAGTCATCGGAGAAATGCGATACCTCCCGCTGCACAACGGGTGTGAGACCGATCGCGATCGTCGCGACGATCCCGAAGATGACCACATAAGTGAATAACGCTCCGAGTGTTCGGTTGACGCCGCGACGCTCGAGGCGCGAGACGATCGGATTGAGCACGTAGATGATCAACAAGGCCAGAACGATGGGCGGAAAGATGATCCGAATCTTGATCAGCGCCCAACCGACCATGGCTGCAACGATCAGAACCCCGATCAGCGACCACGCGACGATCCCCGCGCGTCGAAGTCGCTCGGAGCCGGGAAGCGCGGGCATGGACACGCAGAGGAGTATCCCTCCGGTCTGGTCGCGTTAACCCGGTTGTACGCTCGTCGACTTGACGGCCCCATCGTCTAGCCTGGTCAGGACGCTGCCCTTTCAAGGCGGTAACACGGGTTCGAATCCCGTTGGGGCCACCACCGCGGCGTCCTGTGAGGCACCGCCCTGGCAAGCCGGTAGCACGGGTTCAAATCCCGTTGGGGCCACCCATCACGCGTGGGGCTCCCGTCACGCGACGAGGGGGCGCCCGTCCGGCGCCCCCCCAAAAAAAGTCGCTAGATCACGCTTTGACTACGGAGTGGGGTCGGCCCACGAACCTCCGTAGATGTCCGAGTTCCCGAACGCGGCCGGACAATCCTGTTGCGGGGCCGGTCGTGGGGCGTCATCGGACGTGTCCGCGGTCTGAAGCCCGTGCCGCCACGCATCGATCGCCGGGCAATCACTTGCGTTGCGCGCGTCGTTCCACACGGCGGCTCCGTAGGTCCGCGTCGCCACCGCATACACGTAGTCGCCGAGGAACTCATCGGTCAGGGCATTGGCGCTGCTCCCTCTCGGATCTCCCGAAGTTCCACGGTGGAGCTCTGTGAAGGTACCGGTGCCGGCCCCAGTGACATCGGCATGCAAGACGACTCCCACCAGCGAGCGCGGACTGGTCGTGTCGTTCCTGTAAGGAGTCGTGAACGCGTTGTAGACGACATAGACGTCTCGCCCGTTGGGTGAGATAGCCGGCGCGGTGTAGTAACCGCGGTCTCCAGCGGATTCGATCGCGCGAGGCGTGGACCACGTCTGCCCGAGGTTGTTCGATTCCGTGAAGTAAACGTGGGGGTGAGTGATGTCGCCGCTCACATACGTCATCACGATGCGATTCGTGGCATCGGAGCCGCTCGGAGCGCCATTCGCGATATCGACACTGGGAGCGGGAGCAAGGTCGCTACGTGCGCCGGCCTCGCCGTCGATGACCGGTCGACCTTGAACTGGGTCGATAACACCAGGTTGCGTTACCGGACCGGCTACGGGCTTTGGTTGCGACCAATTCTTGCCCCCATCTTTGGAGACAGACATGACCTCGAACGGCTGGTGTGCCTGCGACGAGTCCGTCCCGACACCGAAGACATAAGCGTTGCCGTTGCTGTCGGTGCGGACGGTGCATCCGTCCATCGGATTCCGCTGACCGTTGTTAGCTGCCGCGGTCAACTGGTGCTGCGTCCACGTGTCCCCACCGTCGCTCGATACCGCGACGATCAAGGGGGCCGGAGCTGCATTCCCTTTCTCCTGCCCACGGAACGATGCCCAACACAGATAGACGTTGCCGAAGTACTTGCTCGACGTTGCGTTGTCGGCCCAGATCTGCTCTTTGTCGGAGAAGGTGGTGCTGGACTGCTTCGATACAACGACGGGGTCTTTCCACGTGGCGCCTTGGTCGTCGGTACGCGACACCGCGATGCCCTCGAATCCTTTGAAAGCCAAATCATCGCGGGCAGTGTTCAGGTTCGCAGTGAGGTTCGCGTAGTAAAGGCGTGAACCATTGTTCCAATCGAACTTCCCGTTTGTTCCACGCCGCGGGCCGAAGGCAACCGCCGGATCCCCGTCGGAAACGAGCCCATTCTCGTAGTACCTCGGTAGCGTGCCGATCGGCCCGGCCTGCGGAGTGCACTCCGGATCGCTGTTTCCCACGGTCCCTTGGCAGTTACGAGCCGTCAGACCCTGATAAGTCGGCTGGGTCCACGTGTCGCCGGTGTTGGTGGAGAAGTACACACCCGAAACACCGATCCCCGGGGTGAAGGGACACCTCGTGTCGTCACCTGCGTTACATGCCTCCATGTCGATCTCATCGTTTGATCCCGCGGCGAGCACGGAGGGGTTGTGGGCATCGACCGCGAGCGCAGGTTCGTTCTGCTTGTTCTCTGAGAATGGAGTCGTGGGGCTGCTCGCGTTCACGCGGCTGTCGACTCCGCTCGACGCGACAGATGTCGCGGCCATACCCGCGACCAGCGCGAGGGACAACACGAGACCGAGGGATACTGCGGCGATCTTCCGCTCCATGGCAACTCCTTTACCGGGGCGAATGGGATAGGACGGCCACGGTAGTGCCGAAAGCCCGGTTGTCAACAGTCCGGAGCCAGAATTGCGGAAGAAGAGGGCCAGCGCTAAATAGCTAAGCGCGCCCCAGACCGGACTTGAACCGGCGACCTTCTCCTTGACAGGGAGATGAGCACTCCAGACTGCTCCACTGGGGCTTGGTTGCTCGGCGCTCGAGGCTAACAGAAGGCCTTAAGGCACTTGCTATCCTTCGCGCGCCTTGGCGAGGTAGCTCAGTTGGCAGAGCACGCGACTGAAAATCGCGGTGTCGACAGTTCGATTCTGTCCCTCGCCACACTGCACATGGGAGCCACGGTGCGCTTCGCTAGCACCTTCGGCGCCCAGTCGCACATGGGATTCCTATGCGGCGCCCAGGCCTGT
This sequence comes from Actinomycetota bacterium, assembly GCA_034665605.1. Classification (GTDB taxonomy): domain Bacteria; phylum Actinomycetota; class CADDZG01; order CADDZG01; family WHSQ01; genus JALZGD01. Next base: position 4,555 of record JAXDJM010000012.1, read on the forward strand.
ACGCGCAAGAACGGACGCCGCGGGAGCGTCCGTTCTTGACTCGAGTTTTGCTAGTTACGTTCTATTCGGCCGAGCTCTGCGCGAGCCTGGCACCCTCGAGGAACTTCTTGACCTCGTCCGCACGGTAGCGGCGGTGTCCGCCAAGCGTCCGGATCGAGGAGAGCTTGCCTGCCTTGGCCCAACGAGTGACCGTCTTGGGGTCTACCCGAAACATCGCGGCGACTTCGGCGGGCGTGAGTAGCGCACCATCTTTCTGCGCCATCAGCTGTGCCTCCGATCTCATCTACTACGTCCGAACCGGCGATTTCCGGCCCTCGCCGCCCTCGGATGTCGAAACCCGACTGCCGATGACGTCAATGGTCATGATGTTGCGATTTGCCCCCAAACAGAATGGCTATTTAGGGCCATTTTCGGACGATTCGAGGCTAGGTGTACCTAGCTATGCACAACTAGTCACAAACGGCTCGAAAAGGCTCAATCCGGACACGAGATCAGTTGACGACCTCATGCGCTCGAACCTCGGTCCACCGCTCGCTGAGGGTTGCGAACGTCCTACCTGCACGTTCGACGTCGCCGGCCGCAAGAGCCTCAATGCACACGGACACTTCGGCCGCGGAGTGATCCTCCAGGAGTTCCTCGTCGACGAACATCGCTGCGACCGAGGAGTAGTCAAGCTCCAGCACTCCCTCGTCCGAGAATTCGTTCAGCCACCCAAGGAGCTCCCGCACACTTTCGACGATCGTTGAATCGACCCACGCTTGTTCCAGAACCGTCAGCGCACGCTCGAGGCGAGAGCGACCGGAGCTGAGCGAGGTCTCGTACCGCACCCGCAGCCCGGCCCGGTCCTCGGTGAGGATCCGCTCCGAGTCGTCGAAGGCGGCGAACCAGCGCAAGGGGACGTGCCAGTTGGCGTGCAGGATGTGGGACCGCACCTCGGGATGGAGCTCGGCCAGCTCGGCCAGCTCGTGAGCCGCCCGGCGTGCTTCCTCCTCGGGAACGAACGAGTCGGCGACCTCCTCGGGCACCGAGGTCCGGAACGCGAGCAGCCCGGCCAGCATCCGTAGCCTGGTCCTCCACGGGCACACCATCAGATCGCCCCGGGTGCGCCTGACGAAAGCTCCGTCGGTGACGGCGGGGAAGTCGCCGGCTGCGAGCATCGCCCCGGTCGCAAGCCAGTGCCGGGCGATCTTGGAGTCGGGCAGCTCCTCGCGCTCGGGCTCCGACAGCCACCGGTCCCGTTCTTCGGACGAGAACGCGGATAGGGGCTGGTAGACGCGTAGGTAAGCGGTCTTGATCACGGATCTGATGGTATCCACCCCCCTCGAGGGGCGCACGCGGGGCGGTACCATTTGGGGGCCGAACCACCGGGTGGTTCGTTCTTGGCTTCGCGCGATATAGCTCCGCCAAGTGCGGAATTGGAGTCCTTTTCATCAAGGGGGAAACCAACACGATGAGTGTCTTCGAGCACATCAACGGTGATGGCTACGAACAGGTCGTGTTCTGCTCCGACGACAATTCGGGACTCAGAGCGATCATCGCCATCCATTCAACGGCCCTCGGGCCGGCCCTGGGGGGCACCCGCTTCTATCCGTACAAGACCGAAGACGACGCCCTGGTCGATGTCCTGCGATTGTCTAAGGGGATGACCTACAAGGCGGCGGCCGCGGGGCTGGACCTTGGCGGGGGCAAGGCGGTCATCATCGGCGATCCGAAGCGCATCGGATCCGAGGAACTGTTGCGAGCGTACGGGCGGTTCATCGAGACACTAGGCGGTCGCTACATCACTGCCGAAGATGTCGGCACGGCGCTCGAGGACATGGATGTAGTGCGCCGAGAGAGTCGGTGGGTAACCGGCTGCTCCCACACCTACGGTGGCTCGGGCGATCCGTCTCCGGTCACTGCCTACGGTGTTCTGCACGGCATGAAGGCATGCGCACTGGAAGTCTTCGGGGACGCGAGCTTGAAGGACCGCACCATCGCGATCCAGGGAGTTGGCAAGGTCGGTCACGCACTCGCCGGCTACCTCGTGAAAGAAGGGGCGAACGTCACGATCGCCGACATCGACGTCGACAACCTCGCACGCGCCGTCGGCGACTTCGGTGTCGAGACCACGCCGCTCGACACGGTCCACACGCTCGAGACCGACATCTTTGCGCCATGCGCGCTCGGCGGAGGCATCAACGACGACACGATCTCCGAGCTCCGCTGCAAGATCATTGCGGGTTGCGCGAACAACCAGCTGGCCCGCGAGGAGCACGGCGACAAGCTCCGAGACCTTGGGATCCTCTATGCGCCCGACTTCGTCATCAACGCCGGCGGTCTGATCAACGTCGAGGACGAGCTCCGGGGGTACGACCGCGAGCGAGCCATGAAAAAGGTCGAGGGGATCTACAAGCAGCTTCAGCTGATCTTCGCGATGGCGCGCGAGCGCGGGACTTCCACGGCGAAGGCGGCCATGGACCATGCCGAGGAGCGCATCCGCAAGATCAGCCGCATCAGGCTCGTGCGCGTCACCGAATACGGCCCGCTCTCGCAGCACTAGTGACGACCGACCTTCTGCGGTTCATCGGTGATGGGCACGACGTACCAGATGCCCCCGTTCCCGATGGGCTCGACGACAAAGACCTCATCGAGATGTTTCGGTGGCTCGTGCTGCTGCGGACGTTCGACGAGCGCGCGGTCGCGTTGCAACGGCAAGGGCGGATAGGGACCTACGCGCTTTACTGGGGCGAGGAAGGCACGCAAGCGGGCGCGCTCTACGCGTGCTCCGACGACGACTGGGTCTTCCCCTCCTACCGTCAGAACTCGATCGGGATCCTACGCGGGGTTCCACCGGCAGTCGTTCTCGCATGGTGGCGTGGCTACGGCGGCAAGCACGGCTTCTACAACCCGAGGCAGCATCGAGTGGGGCCGATCTGCGTACCCATCGCCACCAACTTGCCGCACGCGGTCGGTTTGTCGTGGGCCGCGAAGATCAAAAAGGATCCGATCGCGAGCCTTGTGTGGTTCGGAGACGGCGCGACGTCCGAAGGTGATTTCCACGAGGCGATGAACTTCGCGGCGGTGTTCAAGACCGCAACGGTCTTCTTTTGCGTCAACAACCAATGGGCGATCTCGACACCGATCAGCCGGCAGATGGCAACAAAGACCATCGCGGAGAAGGCGGCGGGATACGGGATGCCCGGCGTCCGCGTTGATGGATTCGACCCGATCGCATGCTGGAAGGCGACACGGGATGCGCTCGAACGGGGGCGTGCCGGTGACGGACCGACCTTGATCGAGGCCTACTGCTACCGGCTCGGTGCGCACGGCACGGCCGACGATCCGCGGCTTTACCGCGACGAAGCCGAGGCCGAGAAGTGGCGGCATCTCGAGCCCGTTTCCAGGATGGCTTCGTTCTTGGAGCGCATCGGCGTGATGGACCAAACGAAAAAAGACGAGATCGCGGCCGAAGCAAAGGCCACGATCGCAAGTGCGGTCTCGGCCATGGAAGCCATCGATCAACCGGGTCAAGAGATCCTCTTCGACGGCATCTACGCCTCCGGTCGGCCGTGGAGCTTCGACGAAGGTCTCGAGGAGTTGCGCCACAGCGCGCGGCCCCCGGAGGTGCGCCCGCTCAACGCGCCGGACAAGGACGCGCGATGAGCGAGATGACCATGGTCGAGGGCCTGAACCTTGCTCTCACGCAGGCGATGGAAAGGGACGACCGAGTCGTTGTCATGGGCGAAGACGTCGCCCGGACCGGAGGCGTATTCCGCGTGACGGCAGGCTTGCTCGACCGCTTCGGAGAAGAACGCGTGGTCGACACGCCGCTGGCAGAAGCAGGCATCGTCGGCGCGGCTATCGGTATGGCGGTTTACGGATTGCTACCCGTGGTCGAGATCCAGTTCGACGTATTCGTCTACCCGGGCTTCGAGCAGATCGTCGTTCACGCCGCGCGCTATGCGTGGCGAACGCGTGGCGAGGTACCGGCCTCCATAGTCGTGCGTATCCCGTACGGCGGTGGCGTGCGAGCTCCCGAGCTGCACTCGGACTCGCCCGAAGCTCTGTTCGCGCACGTGCCCGGTCTAAAGGTCGTATGCCCGACGACTCCCTCGGATGCACGCGACATGATGCTTGCAGCGATCGAGGACCCGGATCCGGTCATCTTCATGGAGCCCAAGCGCATCTATCGCGCGGGCAGGCAGGAGATAGCGCAAGAGCCTCCCTTCGAGCTTGGGAACGGCAACGGGACCTACAACGAGTACTTGTCGAAGGCGCGCATCGCTCGCGACGGCGACGACTTCGCGATCATCACTTACGGCGCGACGACGCCCCTATCCATCGAAGCTGCCGATCGTTTGGTCGAAGAGCGAGGCATCCAAACGCGGGTCGTCGATCTCCGAAGTCTCTTCCCGCTCGACGTCGACACGATCGTAAAGACCGCGTCCGATTGCGGACGTGTGCTGGTGGTTCACGAAGCACCTCGGATGGCAGGCATCGGAGCCGAGGTCTCGAGCCTGATCCACGAACGCGCCATGCTCGATCTCGAAGCACCGGTGGGACGCGTAACCGGGTTCGACGCGCCCTTCCCGCAATTCGCAAACGAAGACGACTACCTGCCGTCGGTCGACCGGATCCTGAACGGCGCTCGTAAGGTCCTCGACTTCTGATGGCTGAATTCAAGCTGCCCGACCTCGGAGAGGGAGTGACCGAGGCCGAGGTCGATCGCTGGCTCGTCAAAGAGGGAGACGTCATCGGTGAGGACGATCCGCTCGTCGAGGTCATAACCGACAAGGCGACGGCCGAGATCCCTTCTCCTTACGCGGGCACCGTCGCGCGCATCCACGTCGAAGCAGGAGCCGTCGTTCCCGTGGGAACCGTGCTCGTGACGATCGGAGAAGCCGGGGCCGACAACGTCGAGGTACCGGACGTCCAAGAAGATCCCATCCAGAAAGCTTTCACCCGCGCTCCTGCGGGAGGCGAGTCGGTACCTGAAAGCAACGGGCAGGCCATCAAGGCGATGCCTCCGGTGCGCAAGCTGGCGCGGTCACTCGGCATCGACCTCGGCGGCGTGCGCGGCACCGGGGCCGTTCGGCGGCCTTATGGCGACTCCGATCGTGTTCTAT
>JAXDJM010000013.1:0-8808 GCA_034665605.1 Actinomycetota bacterium
GATGCGCTTGAGCAACATCCATAGGTAGCGGTTGTCGTATGTGTGCATGTATCCAGAGGTCGACGCACACGTGACGATCGTGCCGCCGCGCTTGGTGACGAAAACGCTGGCACCGAACGTTTGGCGGCCTGGATGCTCGAACACGATGTCGGGGTCTTCACCTACGAGCTCGCGGATTTTCTTGCCGAAGCGCCGGAACTCCTTGGGGTTCTGCTTGTCGCCGTCCCAGAACTGATAACCCTCGGCCTTGCGGTCGATGACGTGCTCGACGCCGACCTCGTGCAGCAGGTCCACCTTTTCGGGCGACGAGACCACGCCCACCGGGATCCCACCGCCGTTCAGGACGTACTGACATGCGAACCCGCCCAGGCCCCCGGTTGCACCCCAGATCAGGACCACATCGCCCTGCTTCATCTGCGCCCCGTTGGGCGACACGAGCATGCGATAAGAGGTCGACGAAACGAGTCCCAGGCACGCGGCTTCTTCCCACGTCAGGTGCCTCGGCTTCGGCATCAACTGGTTCACCTTCACCATTGCGATCTCGGCGAGGCTGCCGAAGTTTGTTTCGAATCCCCAGATGCGCTGACCGCGATCGAGCATCGAGTCGTCGTGGCCTTCGGGTCCCTCCATATCGACGTAGTTGCAGTGGACGGTCACTTGGTCGCCGGGCTTCCATCGCGTGACGCCCGGCCCGGTTTTCAGCACGACCCCGGACGCATCCGATCCAACGATGTGGTAGTCGAGGTCGTGACGCGCGCCGAGCTCACTTTCTTTACCGAACCGCTCGAGGAACGCGAACGTCGATACGGGTTCGAAGATCGACGTCCACACGGTGTTGAAGTTGATGGCCGATGCCATCACCGCGATCAGGCACTCATTCGGGCCCAGTGGCGGGAGCGCGACCTCTTCGATGTGGAGCGACTTCCTGGGGTCCTTTGCCTCGGAATCCATCCCCGCGAACATCTCTTGCTCGTCCTTGCGAGTGAACGCCGCAAGCATCGAGTCCGGCAGTTCCAGGTTGCCGATCTCCTCGCCGGGAGCCCCCGCGAGGATCGCGTCGCGGATCGGTGTGATGCCTGAAGCCACGGTTGTCTCTCCTGGTGTCATGCCAAAGGAGACGGAAGCCTACCCAACACCTCCTTCGGCGGGCGCTCGGTCGCAGATAGCTCGATAGGACCATCGTTCGCGGGCTCGCCGTGCCCTTACGATTGAGAGCGTGAGCACAGGCCTCAACTTCCATCTGACAGAAGAGCAAGAAGCCTTCCGGAGCTCCGTGCGTGACTTCGTTGAAGACAAGCTGCGCCCACGCGCCGCGGAGATCGACGAGGCCGACGAATACCCCGAAGACATAGACGAGCTCCTCGTTCGCAACGGCTTCGCCGGCGTGTCTTATCCCGAGGAGTACGGCGGAGCGGGTGGTGGCGCGGTCGAGATGTGCCTCTACGTCGAGGAGCTATCGCGCGTCTCCGCCGGCACGGCTCTCATACCCGCCGTGAACAAGCTCGGCGCCATCCCGGTGCTCCTCGCAGGGACCGACGACCAGAAGAAGTTGGTCTGTTCGGGGATCACGAACGGCGAGCATCGGATGTCGTACTGCCTCACCGAGCCCGGATCTGGTTCCGACGCGGCGGCGATGCGCAGTCGCGCGGTGAAAGACGGCGGCGACTGGATCCTCAACGGCAGCAAGCGCTTCATCACGGGGGCCGGAGCGTCCGATCTCTACACGTACTTCGCGGTAACCGACCCCGACGGGCCGAAGGGCAAGAACATCACCGCGTTCCTTTTGTCGAAAGACATGCCCGGGTTCTCGCTCGGTCGCAAGGAAGACAAGATGGGGATCCGGGGATCGCCCACTCGCGAGGTCATCGTCGAAGACCTTCGCGTCTCCGAAGAGCACGTGATCGGTGAAGTCAACGATGGTTTCCGGCTGGCGATGCGCACGCTCGACTTCTCGCGTCCGACGGTGGCAGCACAAGCTCTCGGGATCGCGCAAGGAGCGTTCGACGTCGCGGTCGACTATTGCAACGAGCGCGAGCAGTTCGGCAAACCCATCGCCACGTTCCAGGGTCTCCAGTTCATGTTCGCGGACATGGCGATGAAGATCGAAACTGCCAGGCTCGCCGTGTACCGGGCCGCGTTCGCCATCGACGAGGCCGACCCCAACGTGTCCTACTGGGCCGCCATCGCTAAGTGCTACGCGTCCGATGCCGCGATGGACGTGACGACAGACTGCGTGCAGGCACTCGGCGGCTACGGATACATACGGGAGTACCCGGTCGAGCGTTTGATGCGGGACGCGAAGATCACCCAGATCTACGAAGGAACCAACCAGATCCAACGCATCGTCATCGCTCGGAAAGTCTTCGGAAAGAAGTAGCCATGTCCATGGTGGTGGGTTCTCCGCCGACCGAACTGCTCGACGACGATCGAGGAGGCGGCGGTTCGGGCTGGGTCACTCTCGTACGCGCTGCGAACGACATCGACGCGCACCTGCTTGCGGGTCGACTGACCCAAGAGGGGATCGAGTACCGCTTCGTGAAAGACCGGTCGGACCCTGGAGCTTGGCTGTACGGCGGATCGAATCCGTGGGCCCCCGTGACCGTCATGGTGAAGAAGATCCAGTTCGAAGACGCTCGCATCGTCCTGGCGGAGGCCTCGATGGAAGCACCGGCCGTGGAACCCGTACGTCCGGCGGAGCAGCGCAGACGTCCGCTGTCTTATTCGCTGGTCTGGTGGGCGCTTGCGCTGGCGCTCGGTGCGCTGTTCACGGGCATGGCTCTCACGCAGACCGCGCGGCAGATCGAGCCGTGTCACGCCGCGAATTGCTCGCAACCGGGGCCGCAGCCGTAGCCCTTCGGCTGTCTAGGCCCGACCGATCCCACGTTCGAGCGTGTCGATGAGGCGCTCTGGTCGATCGATCGGTTTCGATATCGGGTCGCGCGATATCAGACGGCGGTAGATGAGTGGCCCCACAAGCATGTCGACGACCAGTTCGAGATCGAGGTCGTCGCGCAATTCGGCTCGTGCAACCCCGCGTTCGAGGATCTTGAGGACGAGCGCGCGCCGGGGCTCGACCACGTTCTCCTTGTAAACCGCAGCCAGCTCGGGGTGGACGCTCATGTCGGCGAACACCCTGCCCATGCAGCGCCCGGCAGCAGTCGAGGAACTCCGTTTCACGATCTCGTCTACGAGCGCAAGGAGATCCGAGCGGAATGATCCGGTGTCGGGGACCGGGATCTCTTCTGTCAGCCCCGCAACTGCTTCGGCAACCAGTGCTTCCTTCGACGGCCATCTGCGGTAGATCGTGGTCTTCGACACCTTCGCGTCGAGAGCAACCTGTTCGATGCTCATCGCCTGGTAGCCGTCGGCGATGAAACGATCCATTGCAGCTTCGAGGATCGCGCGGTCGGCTCCCGGATCGCGCGGTCTTCCCGGCGACCGGACGATGGTTTCGGAGGTCGTCATCCCACCGCGACTTTCGTCTTCTCCTCTGCCATGTCCTCGTGAGGATGACGTTCGTCGGAATCGCGTGCCCACGCGGGAAGGAACAGTGCCGATATCAGCGCGCCCAACAGAGCAACGCCGGCCGCCACCGTCACCGCGGTACCCATCGAGTTCACGAACGCGGTCTGCGCTGCATGGATCAGTGAGGCTCCACGCGTTCCGAGCTGCGATGCGACCGCGAACGCTTTCCCGACCGAGTTGCTGGCTTGGGTCGCGGCAGCCGCGGGCAATCCCCGCACCGCTGAGGCCATTGCATTCGAGTACGACGACGCGTAGATCGATCCCAGGATCGCGACCCCCAGAGCGCCTCCGACCTGTCTGGTGGTGTCGTTCATCGCGGACCCGACACCGGCTTTGCCCAACGGTAGGGAGCCCATGATGGACTCGGTCGCCGGGGTCATCGTGAACCCCATCCCCACACCGAGGATCGCGATCGATATGGCCACCAGCCCATAGCCGCTCGAGACGGACACGGTCGATAACAGGAACAAGGCTGCTGCAACGATCAGCAACCCGCCGGCAACGACGATCTTGGTTCCCACTTTTTCGATCAACCGCGCGCTCAGGGGGGCCGCGACCACGAGGGTTGCCACCGGCATCAGCCGGAACCCCGCCTGCAGGGGCGTGTAGCCGAGAACGAATTGAAGATGCTGCGTCAGAAGAAAGATCGAGCCAAATAATGCGAAGAACACGAGCGTGATCGACAGCGATGCAGCAGAGAACCGCGGGTTCTCGAAGAAACGGATGTCGAGCATCGGGTAGCGAGTCCTCCGCTCCCAGACGAGGAAGCTCGTGATGAAGACCGCGGCGACTGCGAACGAGATGAGGATCCCGCCGGATGCCCACCCGCGGTCGGGAGCTTCGATGATCGCGTACAGAAGCGCCGTAAGCCCGCCGATCGAAAGTAGCGCACCGACCGGGTCGAGGGGGCGGGCTTCGGGGTCTTTCGACTCAGGAACGAGGAAGAAACCACTGACTATCGCGATCGCTACTACCGGAACGTTGATCAGGAAGACCGAGCCCCACCAGAAGTGATCGAGCAGGTACCCGCCGATAACAGGGCCGACCACGATGCCGAGACCGGCAACGGCAGCCCAGATCCCGATCGCCCGCCCGCGCTCCTTGGGCGGGAAGATATTCGTCAGGATCGAAAGCGTCGACGGCATGATCGCCGCGCCGCCGATCCCCATGCAGGCTCGGGTTGCGATCAACGCGTTCGCGGATCCGGACCACGCCGACGCGATCGAGCCGAGACCGAAGATGAACATGCCGACGTACAAGGCGAGCTTGCGGCCGTACCGATCTCCTAGGGCACCTGCGGTGAGCAGAAGCCCAGCGAATACGAGCACGTACGCGTCGACCATCCACTGAAGCTGGCTCGCGGATGCGTGCAGGTCTCGGACCAGCGTGGGCAGGGCCACGTTCAGGATCGTGTTGTCCAGTCCGATCACGAGCAGCGAGAAACACAGGACGCCGAGCGCCCACCACCTCTTCTCGTACGCCTGAGGCGTCACTTAGGCCCCCTTTGGGCTGATCCGATGTACATGAGAGCCGCGGTGCGCTGCGCTAGCACCTTCGGCGCTCAGATCCGATACGGCTACGTTTCGATATTCCCGGGCACGCTAGCACCCATCCAACTAGATACGCAACCGCCCCGTATCGGAACTATTCCCAATGACAATGGGCGTCTCGGCGCGCTCCGCTAGCGCCTTCGACTGCCCGCCCACACGATTCCTTCACGAATCGACCACGTAATAGGCGCGACGTCGCCCCATAATCGACAATCCATGCGAAACCCTTTCAAGAGGACGAAAGCCGATCCGTTCGCGGCGTCGCGCTATTCCGAGGTCTTCAGGTCGGGGCGCGAGCGCAAGCGCAAGCACATGCGCCACTGGTGGCAGTGGGCGCTCGTCGGGCTTCTGGTGCTGCTTCTGGCAATCGGGGGATACGGCTTCTACCGGTACAAGCGGTTCGCGGGCCAGATCGGAAGGAAGATCGACAACGTCCACAATCAACAGGATCCTGAGAAGCCGTTCAATGCACTCCTTGTTGGGTCCGACGCCCGTACCGGTCTCACGCCGGCGGAACAGTTGAAGCTCGGGGCCGCCGCGGTCGGCGGGCAGCGCTCCGACACCGTGATCCTGGCCCATGTCGACCCCAACACCGACCACGTGATCATGGTGCAGTTCCCTCGAGACGACTACGTGCCGATCGCATCGGGCGGGACCGACAAGATCACGAACGCGTTCGCCGACGGCAGATCGAACCTCGTCAAGACGGTCGAGAACCTGACCCATCTCGACATCAACCGCTACGCAGAGGTGAACCTCGCGGGCTTCCGCGACCTCGTCGACGCGGTGAACGGCGTGGACGTCTGCATCACCGAGACGATCCCGTTCGATCCCTATACCGGCATCGAGGTGACGAAGCCCGGCATGCTGCACTTCAACGGCGACGAGGCCCTGCGCTTCGTTAGGTCACGGCACGCGTTTGCAACCGGGGACTTCGCACGCATCGAGAATCAGCAGAAGTTCCTCGCCGCCGCGGTCCACAAAGTCACTTCGGTGTCGTCGTTCTTGAACCCGTTCCGCATCAGCCACTTGCTGGACGTTGCGGGCAAGAACCTGCGCGTGGACGACCACACGAGCCCCATCGACCTACTGCATCTGTTGCAAAGGTTCCGGGCCCTGAATCCTGCGAACTACGAGGCGTACACGGCCCCCAACCTCGGAACGAAGACGATCACTCTGTCGGGCGGCGTTCCCTACAGCATCATCGTTCCCAACTACCCCGCGATGAAGGTCATGTTCAAAGCGATCGCCGAGAACAAGTCGCCGGCCGAAGCAGACGGCGTGCCGGACATCGATCCCTCGACGATCCGCGTAGGCGTCTACAACGGCTTCTCTTTGTCACAGACCGTTGCGTCGCCCGCAGCGGACGCGCTGAGGACCGCGACGGACACCAACCAAACCGGGGGAGTGGACGTCGTCGATATCGCCAACGCGAATCACTTCGGTTACAAGCAAACAGTCGTGAAGTTCGACCCCAGCAAGCCGGAGACTCGCCAGCAGGCGGAATTCGTTGCGGCCGCCATACCGGGGGCCAAGATCACCGAGGGAAAGGTGCCGAAGGCCATCGACGTACAGGTCATCGTCGGCAAGAAGCCGTTCAAGACCAAGCAGCTCGTTCAACTGCTCCCGATCCCATTGCCACAGCCTGGAGCGTTGCCGTCGGTGTGCGACCACCCCGGTGAGTTCGGGCACGGACCCTAGACGGCCCTCTCGTTCTAACTGCTATCGGCGGCGCGCGGTGTCCTTGCGCGGACGCGGCGAGCGCATCGTGGACCGTGCGGCCCGTCGAGACGTTCCGCTCAACGTGTTGAAGGTCTTGCGGGCCGAGTGCAGCGCGCGCTCTGCAAGCCGCGGCTCGCCGGGCGCCGGATCTTCTGGGAGCCGCTCGGGTACGTCGGTCTCGCCCGCGGCCAGGGTGCTGCGGCGAAGCGCCCACATGGCGGCTACGCCACTTGCTGCCGTTGCGATGCCCGGGATCACGAACGCGAGGCCCACGCTCGAAGACTGTGCGATCCAGCCGACGAGCGGACCGCCGATCGGGGTCGACCCGAGGAAAACGATGGAATACAACGCCATGACGCGGCCCCGCATCGAGTCGCTGGAATTCAGCTGCAGAGTCGAATTCGCCGTCGCGATGAACGCGATGCTGACCGCGCCGAGCGGGATCAGTACGGCGACTTCGAGCGCAAGTGAGGGAGCGATGCCGGCAAGGATCATCAAGATGCCGAACGCGAGGGTCGTCCCGACGAGCAGTCTGCGGGTGGGCTTCGAACGACCCGCCGATATCAGGGCGCCGATCAGGGTGCCCACCCCCATCACCGATGACAGCACGCCGTACAACCCCGCCCCGCCCGAGAAAACGTCGCGAACCATCAGAGGCAACAGGATGCGGAAGTTGAACGCGAGTGTTCCCACGACGGCCATCACCAGCAACGTCGACCGGAGCTCGGGCCGGGACCACACGTAGCGCAGGCCCTCGCGGATCTGACCTTTTCCGCGTGGGATCGGATCGACCTGCCTGAGCTCGCTCGGATCCATCATCAGTAGACCTGCGATGACCGCGATGTACGAGATGCCGTTGATGAAGAAACAAGGTCCGATGCCGAAGAGAGCGATGATCACAGCCGCTATCGCGGGACCGACGATCCGTGCCGAGGTGAAGACGGTGGTGTTCAAGCCAACCGCATTGGCTACGTCGTCGGGACCAACGATCTCCATGACGAAACTCTGTCTTGCGGGGACGTCGAACACGGTCACGCAGCCGAGTAGGAAAGCGAGGAGATACACCATCCACAGAGTCACTACTCCCGTCACGGTGAGAGCACCGAGCGCGATGGCGAGTATCCCGGCTGCTACCTGTGTCCACGTCACTAGGCGGTGCTTGTTGACCCGGTCCGCGACGATGCCGCCCCATGCCCCTCCGACGAGGACCGGGACGAACTGCAGTGCAGTCACCAGGCCCAGGTCGATACCGCTGCCCGTCAACTTGAGAACCAGCCACCCCTGGCCCACGATCTGCATCCAGGTGCCGCTCATCGAGATGATCTGCCCGAAGAAGTAGAGACGGTAGTTGCGGATCCTGAGCGAGCTGAACGTCTTACCCGCGATCTTTTTGAACGTCGTCACGATTCGTCCTCCAAGAGGCGCTCGAGGGCGACGACTGCGGTTTCGATCGCGTGGAGCTCGTCCATGTCGAGGCCGCGCAACTTGCGCGACAGATAGGCGTTCTTTCGTGTGCGAACCCGTTGGATGAAGCTCTTGCCTTGAGTCGAGAGCTGAACTCGGATGATGCGCCGGTCGGTCGGATCGGGGATGCGCTCGACGAGACCGTCTTCATGCAGCCGGCTCACGACGCGGGTGAGAGTGGGGGGCTGGATGCGCTCGTGGGCCGCGAGCTCGCCAAGGGTGCACGGGCCGAGCCGCTCGATGCTCGATAGCGCCGACAGCATCGACGGGCTGACCCCGGTCTCTGCCTCTTGTCTCAGGCGTCGGGCCAGCCGGCTCACGGCAAGCCGGAGCCGGGCGACGAGTTGGGTATCGAGCTCGGTGGCGGAAGTCGTCATCTTCATATGTTTAGCACAACTAATTAGCTATGCGAAACATTCCCCACCGAGTGCCGGGGAGCCCGACCTTTACCGACGGGGGGCTAGATCGCGCCCTCCAGGTTGAGCAGGTAGATCTTCTTGTCCAGGCCTCCCGTATAGCCGCCCATCCCTCCGCCGGAGTGAAGGAT
>JAXDJM010000014.1:0-11839 GCA_034665605.1 Actinomycetota bacterium
CGATGATCAGGATGACGACCAGAAGCTCGATGAGCGTGAAACCACTCTCACCCTGCTCCCGAAGCTCTTTGAATCGCTGGAACATTCCAGCCTCCTTCCATCCGTCCCCGCAAGCCGGCCCAGGGACCTCCATAAAGACGAATACCGTGTTGACATCCGCCTGCCTGGAGCGCCCGCCCTGCGGACCCCCTGAGCAGGTAGCCCGGCCGGCCTTTAGGGGGCCCCGTGGCTTTGCGTCCCCGCCTTGCGACGGGTTTGCCTTTCGCTGCCATCGATTTCCGACTTGCTCTTTAGACATCGGGACCGGCAAGGTGAGTCTTTAGAACTTTTTTGGCGCGAAAAAGGGGGCCCGAGGGCCCCCTTTAAAGGTGATCCTGCGCTGCGATCGGCTAGTTGGTGCAGGCCGTCGTAGTAGGTGCTCCTGTAGCGCTCGAGTAGAACTCGTCGTCCACGCCGCCGGTGCCCACTGCCTTGAGGCAGTAGCTCGTTGAGGTCGTGCCGACGACCGTCAGGGTGACGCCCGACGTCGGGTTGAAGCCGTTGCCCGTCAGGTCGCTGTACGCCATCGTCGTGAAGGCGCCGTTGTTGGCCGTTCCGTAGGTCTCGGCCGCGGTGGCCGCGTCCTTCAGGGACGACTGCTGCTGGGCGACCCAACCCTTCTTGCGCTGGTTGAGGAACGCCGGGATCGCGATCGCCGCCAGGATGGCGATGATCAGGATGACCACTAGGAGCTCGATGAGCGTGAAGCCGCTCTCACCCTGCTCCCGAAGCTCTTTGAATCGCTGGAACATTTCCAGCCTCCTTCCGTGCGTCCCCGCAAGCCGGCCCAGGGACCAATTAAGACGAATTCGTTGTGACATCCGCCTGTCTCCGAGCGCCCGCCCTGCGGACCCTGGGAGCAGGTAGCCCGGCCGGCCCTGAGGGCCCCGTGGGCTTTGCGTCCCCGCCTTGCGACGGGTTTGCCTTTCGCTGCCATCGATTCCGACTTGCTCCCCAGATATCGGGACAAATCGTGCGGCTCTTTAGGCGTCGGGAGTGCTTTCTTTCGAAGTCGAGCTCGGCCGAGCTCCAGACAAGTGATAGTCGGCGCCCTAGCGGTCGACTTCGCTCCAGTGGCCCGCCGTCACGTTCAACAGGGGGGCCGCCAGGTTCGCCGAGGCGCACGCGTCGATCTGGAACGTGGCGTTGCCGCGGATCTGCATCTGCGACGCGATGATCGAGCCGTTCACCGTGTAGCCGCCCGCTGAGTCCACGACCCCGTCGGGGGTAACGACCGACCCGTACATATAGCCGCCGCCTCTGAACGTCACGCCACCGTTGCGGACGACGATGACGACCGAGTGGTTGAGGGACGCCGTGCTACTGCACGGCCCCACCGTCGCGTTCCACTTGATCCCCTGGTTCAAGGGGTTGTTACCGGGCGCGTAGTCCATGTAGACGACGAAGTTCGATAGCCCCGTGATGTCGCCGTCGTTGATCACGGACGGCAGGGCCCAAGAGCTCCCCTGCTTCGTGCACGTGGATACGCCTGCGGTGGTGATGCTGCAGTAGAGCCCCGAAGCCTGCGCGCTCGACTTGAGCGAGTTGTACTCGGCCTCGGTGAGCTGCGGGAGCGTCTGCCGCGCGGTGATGCGGTTGATATCTGTAGCCGAGAATTTAGATGTTGGCGGAAAGCCGGTTTGACCCGTGCAACCCGCGGCAACGGTCCCTCCGGCACCACTGCCGTCCCATAGAGACTGTCCCGTCGTGCCACCGGGATTGGCGTTGCAGTTGGGGTTCGGAGGGTGCTCCCCGCCTTTTTTGATGTTCGTGGTCGCGTAGATCGTGCCGGTTGCATGAACGGCGGCGGGTATCTGCGTCGTCGAGTAACTGGCCGGACATGTCGTAGCGGTGTTCACGATCTTTCCGGCCGAGCAATAGACGTCTGCAAGCTTGTACTGGGGGTCGGTGCCCGTGAAAGCCATCTTCTCGCGTCCGTAAACATCACCGTTGGCGAACACGCTGATGTTATTGAACGCGGGATTGCCGTTCACGTTCATCGTCCGCACGTAGACGCCGGTCGGCAGCCCCGAACCAGAGATCGTTACGACGCTACGGATCAAGCGCGTGCCCGTTCCCGACACTCCGGTTGATGTGACGGCATACAGCTGTGTCGCGAGCGTACTCGTCGAACGTCCTGTACAGGGTGGCTGCGACGCGTTGGCCGCCGACCACGGTGACGGAGGGATCTGAGGCGTAGTCGCGGGGTTGTACACCGTCAGCTGCGCGGTGTAACTACCGGTTCCAACGGTGCCCTGAGGGATGGTCAGAGGGGCAACCGAGCAGCCGGCATTGATGATCGAGTTGATCCCGAAGGATCCGAGGCTGAGAGCGTTCAGGTAGCGCTGCAATCCTGCTTCTGCGTATGACACTGCTTGCGTGCCGCGCACGTCGTTGGTTTGTGCTTTGAGCCCGCGGATCGCCATGAAGCTGGCCGTCGTCGCAGCGACCGTCAGAGCCGCCCCGATGAACAGCACGGTCAGCATCGCGATGCCGCGCTGATCGGCGGTGTACGAGCTGGGGGCCCCCTGAGCCATCCGGCGGAGCCGCGCGTTGGTGCGCATCATCGGTTATCTACCGCCATGCAGCTGCCCTTGCCTATCGCGAACGACGTAGCGGTATCGGGTTGCGTCGCGTTCAGTGAGGCGGTCGTGAGGCGGATCACCGCGTCCTGGTCGACCGACACGCTGCGGCCGTCCGAAGAGATAACGATCGTTGGGGTCTTGTTCTCGCTCAGGTCGGAGAAGTAGCCGTTCTTGGTGATGTTCCCGTTCGCGTCGCGCTCTTCGAACATGTAGATATCCGTAGCTGCCGTGGCCCCGTCGAACTCCAGCGGGTTCGCGGCCTCGAGAGCGGCCGTCCCATCGGCGTAGCTGACGAAGGCACCGCCGTTCAGTTGCAAGCTGTCGTTCCCCGAGCTGTTCAATACGAGGTTATAGGGCGCCTTGCCGTTGTTGTTGGGCGGCGACCCGTTGTTGCTCGGGTCGTAATAACCGGTGATGGTGAGCGTGCTCCACGTCGAGGTTCCAACGGCGGTGGCGGGATTCGCGGTTGCCTTGCAATCGATCGTCTGTGTGAACCCCTGGATATCGAGCATGTCCGCCAACATGGACGAGTTGCGCAGCGTCGTGAGGTCGGCGAACCCATCGTGGACCTTGGTCTCGACGCCGCGGCTGGCGCCGCCGAGGGCGTACGTGTCCGCAGTCGTATAACCGTTGAGCTGCACGTCGGGAACGCCGCCCAGGCGGACGAAGTAAGCCATCGGTTGGCTCGCTTGGGTGACGATGTGCTTGTTCGTGTAGTCGATCTGTGTGTTGTTGATGTACCCCTCTTGCACACCGGTGGTGGTGCCGAACGTCTGCTCGTAGCCCTCGGCGATCGGGAGCTCGTTGGATACGTCAACCTTGACGTTCTTGACGTCGGCGCCGTAGTCCATGGCCTCGCTCGCATTGGACAGGTCGGGATGAGTGACGGTTTGCGACGGCCCCGTGCTCGTCTGAGCGACGTTGTACGCGGGCGGCGCCTGCTTAGAGGTCGCGCCGACGGTCACCGACGACAGATCGGGCGGTGGTGACGCCGGCGGGGTCTGTGGGCTCGGATACGTCCGCACGATGTGGAAGTCGGCCATCGCCTGATTCTGTGAGGCGGTCGACGACTGCTGCGTCTGGATCAAAGACTCGCTTTTGGCGAAGGTAGCGTTCAGATCGCTGTAGCACGGCACCGATACGGTGCACGGGGACGCGGTCGATTTGTAGCCCGTGTTCACCTGCATCGCATAGTCGAGCGTGGCACGACCCTGGACCTTCAAGCCGCCGGGTGGCGCCGCCCCGCCGGAAGTCGGCGTCGGAGAAGCAGTAGAGGTGGCGTCGACCGCGCTTATCGGTGAGAAGTGCCGGTTCGAGAGCAGCGTGCGCAGCGAGTAAGACGAGGTCTTGCCGGCGATCGTCCACGAGGTTGTCACGTTCACATCCATGAGGTCGGCCGGCGGAGCGTCGTTGCCTTGCGAGTTCCACGCGTAGGCGGCCGGAGGCGAAACGATCTGGTAGGTCTCGGGCGTCGTCCCGTTGGCTTTCACGAAGGTCGCCTTGAAGGTGACGGTGTAGCTGGCGGGGAGTGACGTGGGACACGCCGGGTTGGTGCCCGACGGGGGCGGACACGTGGACGTGTACACGCCACCGGTTCCGGTCAAGGGAGGGTTGGTCGTGGACGCATAGGTCGACCCGGCTGGGGGCGTAGTTGCGGATCCCGCTGGGTAGTAGAGATCGAGCAGGTCGACCCTCTTGTTCGGCTTGGAATCGTAGGAGACGTACCAGGTCATGCCCTCGAGCCGCTCGATCGAGTTCTGAGCGAGCTCTTTTCCGACCGTGCCCAGACGCCCCGTGTTCGTTCCGCGCAGCGATATCGCCATAAGCGGCGCAAGGCCGAGCGTGATGATCGCGAACACGATCATCGATGCCATTACCTCGACGAGCGAGAACCCGTCTTCGGGATGTCTAGAGATCACAGTTGTCGTCCCACGTCGTAGGGGCGTTCCTTCGTACATTCGGCAGATAGGAAGTCCGACTTGACCGGATCGATCCGGGTGACGGGACCGTTCACACGCGGTTCCGCATCTGGGTGTTATCGAAGAAGTTCGTCGACCTGGCCCCATCGGTGACCTTGATCGCGAACGAGATGCTGGTGATGTAGGGCCATTCGCCGGCGTCGAGGACCTGTCCGCTCGCCCCGCCGCCCCCGTTGCAGTCGCCGACTCCCGTGATGCCGTGGGCCGCACAAGCGGAGTCATCGACCTCCTGCCACGTCGTGAACCCGTCTGAGTTCCAGTCGTAGTCGAGATAGCTGCTCATGTAGGAGAAGACGCACCCCGTTGCATACGTCGCGACGGGGCACGCGGGAGTGGTGTTTCCCGCGGGGCTGACGCCCGACATGAGGATCTCGGGGGTTCCACCGACGGTGTTTAGCGAGATCGTCTTCGCTACCGGGTCGTACGTGTAGGTGAGGATCTCGTCACTCGTGTACTGAGAGTCACCGTTGTAGTTCACCTTGACCGTGAACGATGCTGCGCCCGTAGAGGCGTTGATCGAGGCGGCACTCACGGAGTCGGCCTCGCGAACGTCGCGCACCATCCGGTTGAACCCGAGACGAGCCTCGTCGGCTATGTGGGCCCCCGCACGAGTCGTATTGGTCGCTTTCGTCTGTTGGAGGAGCACCTGGTAGAAGCCACCCGACACCAGCGCGAAGAGAGCGATTGCAACGAGCATCTCGATGAGGCTGTAGCCACCTTCCGAGTGCCTGTCGAAGCGTCTCATGTCCGCACCACCCTGCCCGTGAGGGGCATGACGGTGGTGTTGTTGAACTTCGCGGTAGTCGCGTTTATCAATTTGACGGTCGATCCCCCAGGGCTTGCAGCGCTGGAGCTCCCGCTGGGGAAGAAGAAGACCGTCTGATCGTTCGCCGAGTTCCCGGGAGCGGCGTTCTGACACGCAGTGCTCCACGTTCCGGTGCCGGCCGGATAGATCGGGAACGACGTTCCGGCCGAATCCACCGTGGTGCCGCCCTCGAATGTGTACGAGTAGACGACGGTGCACGTGGCGGCGGACGCGTTGTACTTCACGACGCTCCAGTTGTTCGAGCCCTTCTGAAACCTCAGCCCATACACGTTGGGGTAGCTCTCCGCCATCGATCGCTGTTGGGCCGATCTCATCTGGGAAACGACTTGGTCCTGGGCGCCCTGTAGAGCGCGCATCTGGAAGTAGCGCTTGGTCGCGATCACTGCGACCGACATCATCAGGATGCCGATCAGCACTGCGATCATCAGCTCGAGAAGGCTGAATCCGCCCTCAGGGTTCTTCCTCAACCGCGTCATGGACCTCTCCCACAGCACTAGATCTGCCGGTCACACGACCGGGCAGCCGCCCTTCCCTTTATTTCGGCGCGCCGGGGCCGTGTCTTGAACTGCGGGATCTACGTAGAGGAGCTGCTACTTGATGAGGTCGTAGATCTTGAACATCGGCATGTAGAGAGCGATGACCATGCCCCCGACTATCCCGCCGAGGACGGCGATCATGAGCGGCTCGATCAGGGCCGTGAGGGACTCGGTCGTCGACTCCACCTCACGGTCGTAGAAGTCCGCGACCCTCTCGAGCATGTCGTCGACGGCCCCGGTGTCTTCGCCGACGGCAAGCATCTGCACGACCATCGGGGGGAACACAGGGTGTCGGGACAACGGCGTGTGGATCGATTCACCCTTGCGGACGCTTTCTCGAACCGCATATGCCGCTCGTGCCAAGACCTCGTTGCCCGAAGTGTCGGCGACGATGTCAAGCGCTTGAAGCACCGGGACCCCGGCACGCAGAAGCAACGCGAGTGTCCGGCTGAAGCGAGACATCGCAACTTTCTGGAACAGGTTGCCGAAGACCGGCGCCTTCAGTTTCATCTGATCTGTTCTCAAGCGGAAGTCGGCGCTCTTCTCCCGCCCTTTCTTGTAAACGATGCGACCCACGACTACGCCCACGATCGCAAGGGGCCCGAGGAACCGAGCCGCGTGACTGAGGCTCACCAGCAGCTGGGTCGGAAGCGGCAGCGTTCCACCTAGACCTTTGAACATCTTTGCGAATACGGGAACGATGAAGATGAGCATGACCGTCAGCATCAGCAAAGCGATGGCGCTCACGACGATCGGATAGGTCATCGCGGATTTGATCTTCTGACGCAAGTTGTGCTCGGCCTCGAAGGTGTCAGCGACGCGGCGCAGGACGAGGTCGAGCTGACCGCCTGTCTCCCCTGCCTTGACCATCGAGCAGTAGAGCTTGTTGAACACCTTGGGGTGTTTGGACATGGATGCGGAGAGACTCGAGCCTTTCTCGACGTCCTCTTTGACGACGAGGATCGACTTCGCGAGCATCGGGTTCTCGGTCTGATCGGCAAGGATCTGAAGGGACCTCAACAGCGAGAGACCCGAGTGGATCATCGTCGCGAACTGACGCGAGAAGACCGCCAGGTCCTTCAGCTTGACCCGTTGCGGAAGGATATGGAGCTCGGACTTCATCGAGACCTTGCCCTCGCGGGTGATCTCGATGGGGATCAGACCCTGCGCTCGCAACCGGTTGGCTACGGCGCCTTCACCGTCGGCTTCGATAGATCCTTCGACGAGACGGCCGTCACGGCTTCGAACTCGATAGGCGTAGGACTCGACCATCGCTAGGCCCTTCCGGTGAGGCGGTTGAACTCTTCGACGTGGTGGCAGTGCTCGAGGGCAGTCTCGTAGGTGATGGTTCCCGCCTTGACGAGCTCGGCAAGGCTCTGGTCCATAACCCGCATGCCGAAGGCTCCACCGGCCTGCATGGATGTGTAGATCTGATGGGTCTTGCCCTCTCGGATCAGGTTGCGGACGGCAGGGGTGGCGAACAGCACTTCAGTAGCGACTGCACGACCGCTGCCTTCGCGCTTGGAGATGAGCTGCTGAGAGACGACACCCATCAACGTTGACGCAAGCTGAACCCTGATCTGTTGCTGCTGGTGAGGTGGGAAGACGTCGATCACACGGTCGACGGACTGCGGTGCGTCCTGAGTGTGAAGGGTCCCGAAGACGAGGTGGCCCGTTTCAGCCGCCGTCAGCGCGGTTTGGATCGTCTCCAAGTCGCGCATCTCGCCTACGAGGATGACGTCGGGGTCTTGTCGTAAGGAGTGCTTGAGAGCAGCTTGGAAGCTATGGGTGTCTCCGCCCACCTCGCGCTGGTTCACAACAGATGTCTTGTGTTTGTGCAGGAATTCGATCGGGTCCTCGATCGTGATGATGTGGTCGTGCCGGCGCGTGTTGATCGAGTCGACGAGAGCTGCAAGGGTCGTCGACTTGCCGGAACCAGTGATACCGGTAACGAGGACGAGACCTCTCTTCATGTCTGCGAATTCCTTCACCGCCGCAGGAAGACCAAGCTCGTCGAGAGTCTTGATCCCCACGGGGATGTTTCGCATGACGCAGGCAAGCGAGCTTCTCTGTTGGAAGACGTTGACCCTGAATCGGGCCTGCCCGGGTATCGCATAGGACAGGTCGAGCTCGAGGTTGTCTTCGAACGTTTCTCTCTGCTTCTGCGTGAGCATGGAGTAGATCAACGTCTGTAGCGGGCGTGGCATCAACTTCGGCTGACCTTCGATGGGACGAAGCTCTCCGTCGATGCGGAGCATCGGCGGGAGGCCGGCCGTGAGGTGAAGGTCTGAAGCCCCCGAGCTTGTGACTTCATCCAGCAGGTCGGCCAGATTCAGTTGATCGTCTTCGGGATTGCGCTCGGCCGGGACCGGGTTGGTCTCGACCAGGGGGATGTCTGCTGCTGCGAACGGCGAGGGCAGGTTCGTCTCCATCTCTGCATCCCCCGATCCCATCCACGGCGACTCGGTTCCCGGCGGCGTCATCCAGTCTGGTGATGGCGGAGGAACCGATCGGCCGTAGACCGCATCGATCCGCTCGCGCAGATCGCGACGGTAAGCAGCCGCTGCTATGACGGGCATCTCGGTAAGACGGGTCAGCTCGTTGATCACGAGTTGGTTCCGAGGCTCCCCCATGGCGACCACGAGGTTTCCGTTCTCGACCCGAAGAGGCAGCGCAACCAAGCGTTCCGCGGCTTCGCGCGGCAATAGCTCGACCGCGGTCGGCTCGGGGGTCTCATTGGCTGCATCTACGAAGGGGATGCCGATCTGAAGGGCCCGCGCGCACACGAGATCGCGCTCGGACACAAATCCGCGCTCGAGGAGCACTTTCCAAGCGGGGTCTCCGCTCTCCTGCTCCCAGGCCAGTGCCTCGTTGAACTGCTCGGCCGAGATCATGCCCTCT
Organism: Actinomycetota bacterium; assembly: GCA_034665605.1. GTDB lineage: Bacteria > Actinomycetota > CADDZG01 > CADDZG01 > WHSQ01 > JALZGD01. Next base: position 8,867 of record JAXDJM010000014.1, read on the forward strand.
TGCAGCATCACCTCGCCCAGCTCACGCGTGCTCTGATCCATCGCTTTTAACCCTCACTTCCACGGACAAAGAGGAATCCCAGACCTACTTCTCTATCGGCCGTCTCGTGCCCGACCTGAGTGGAACCTGCGGCATCGATCACCTAGATCACGACCCGCAGGATCTCTTCAACCGAGGTGAGACCAGCCTTCGCTTTAGCGATGCCGTCCTCGCGCAGGGTCGCCATGCCTTGGGCGATGGCAACCTCCGCGACCGCCTCGGAGGTCGTCTTCTCGGAGACCATCCGCTCGATCTCCTCGGTGACCGTCATGACCTCGTGCAACGCCATACGTCCCCGGTAGCCGGTGTTGCCGCACGCAGGGCAGCCCTTGGGGCGGAACAGTTTCGGCACGCTTCCGTCTTCGTTCAGCGGGAAGCGAGCGGCCGTGAGTTCGTCGCGGGTCGGTTGGTATTCCTCTCTGCAGCGCTGACACAACTTCCGAGCAAGCCGTTGGGCGAGCACGCAGTCGAGCGAGGACGCGACGAGGAAGGGCTCGATGCCCATCTCGGTGAGACGGGTCAGTGCCGACGGAGCGTCGTTCGTGTGAAGCGTCGACAGGACCAAGTGGCCGGTTAGGGCTGCTTCGACGGCGATCTGCGCCGTCTCGCGGTCGCGGATCTCGCCGATGAGAACGACGTCGGGGTCGGCCCTGAGGATCGAGCGCAAGGCCGAGGCAAACGTGAGGCCGGCCTTGGCGTTGGTCTGGACCTGGTTGACCCCTGCGAGGCGGTACTCGACCGGATCCTCGACCGTGATGATGTTGACCTCGGGCCGGTTCAGCAGGTTCAGCGTTGCGTACAGGGTGGTGGACTTCCCGGAACCGGTCGGGCCGGTAGCAAGGATCTGTCCGTACGGCTTCCGGTAGGACTGCTCGAAGCGCTTGAAGTTGTCGTCCGAGAAGCCGAGGTCCTGCAACTGCATGATCACGCTGGACTTGTCGAGCAGTCGCATGACGATCTTCTCGCCGTGCACCGTGGGCAGTGTGGCGACACGGATGTCGATCGGCTTGCCCTGAACGGTGAGGCTGATGCGACCGTCCTGTGGGATCCGCCGCTCGGCGATGTCGATGTCGGCCATGATCTTGAGACGGCTAGTTATGCCGTTCTGAACCGATTTGGGCGGGCTCATGACCTCGTGGAGCACCCCGTCGATCCGGAATCGAACGCGCAGGTCGCGCTCTTCGGGCTCGATGTGGATGTCCGACGCTCGGTCGTTGACCGCCTGCGTGATGAGAACGTTGACGAGCCGGATGATCGGCGCGTCTTCGGCCCCCGCGCTCTTGACGAGCGTTTCTAGATCGGAGGTGTCCTCGAGTTGCTCGGCGGCGGCTTCTTCTGCAAGGGTCTCGGCCGTGTGGTCGAGCCGGTAGCAACGGTTGATCGCCCCGACGAGATCGACCTTGGTCGCGACCATAGGCAGGACCTCGCGATTCGTCATAGCTCGGACGTCGTCTATGGCCACGACGTTGGCCGGGTCCGCCATGGCGAGCACGAGCCGGTCTTCTTCGTCGATGCGGATCGGGATCACGCTGTGACGACGGGCCGTCGCTTCGGGCACCAGGCGAACGGCCGACTGCTCGACGGAGACCTGAGACAGATCGACGAATGGCAGGCCGAGCTGGCCTGCAAGGATCGAGACCAGAGCGGATTCGGGGACGTAGCCGAGCTCGATGAGCACGCGACCCAGCGATCGACCCTTTTCCCCCGCCTGCTGTTTGGCGTCGGCGAGCTGCTGGTCGGTCAGGACCCCGTTCGCGACGAGTAGCTGCCCCAGCTGCCCTGCGGGCTTGGTGGCCGTTCCGAGGGTCATCGTGGCACCTCCCGGTGGACCGATTCGGGCGTTGTACGCCGTATAGAGCTATCTCCCATTTCAGATTTATCGGCCTGCAATCGGCCGACTAAAGAGGCGAAGGCTTTAGTGCTCGCGAGAGCCTTTTTCGCCCTGCTCTCCAGTGCCCTGGGCCGCAAGGAGCTCGTCCACGACATAGGTGATCGAGGACTGCTCGGGATCTGGCAGTGACGAGACGGTCCCGTCGTCGTGGATCAGGGTGACCGTCCCCGGGGGCATCGTCTTGACGGGAGCCTTCGGTGTGCCGGGAGCTTTCGGTGCGCTCTTCTCTGGAGGTGGAGGCGGCGGCTCGATCGGAGCGGTGTGCTCGGCGCCGGATCGCCGGGACCTGCCCTGCAGCCACGCTCGCAGGCGCTGAAGCATCAGGACGTTGCGACCGGATCCAGGCGCCTCATGACTCCGTAGAGAACTTCGAGGAGAAGAGCCTTCACATCGGCGCGCCGGCGTGGGTCACATCCAAGAACGGGGATCTCGGGCGGGATCCCGAGTGCCAGCCGGGTGTCGGAAACGGCCCTCGAAGCATCGCCTTGTAGGTCGTCTAGATGGGTTACGCCGACGACGAACGGCACGTCCGCGTAGCCCCGGAACGTCTGGAGGATCGTGGCGGCATCGTCCAGCGATCGCGGGACGCTCGCGTCGATCAATAGGACGAAGCCAAGCATCCCCTCCGAAAGGACCTCCCACATGACGTCGAACCGCTTCTGTCCGGGAGTGCCGAATAGCGACAGAGTGAGGTCCGGACCGAGGTTGATGCGGCCGAAGTCCATCGCCACGGTCGTCTGCTTCTTGGCTGCATGCGCCCCATTGGTTATCGCCCGCTCGGTTCCGACGATCGCGGTGTCGCTGATCGTCTTGATCAGAGTCGTCTTGCCTGCGGAAAAAGGTCCGGCAATAACGATCTTCAGCGGCCGCGATCGCGATGTGCGGTCGCTTCGTTTCGTGTAGATCACCCCAGCCCGAGCCATGTCTTGCCTACAACCCCTTGACCCCGTCGATCAGGCGGGTGACCAAGCTCTTGTCGATATCGGCGTCATCTTCGACGCGGCGGGGCTTGGCTACGCCCGCGCCACGAGCAGCGCCATCGC
>JAXDJM010000015.1:0-9079 GCA_034665605.1 Actinomycetota bacterium
GTCCTGGATGTCATCTGGGACGACGTAATCCCGGCCATTGCTGGCGGCTTGAGCGCGAGCGGCACGCATCACGTAAAGGGATGCTCGGGGACTGGCCCCCAGATATACGTCGGGAAGATCGCGGGTCGTCTCGGTCAGCTCGACGATGTAGTGCTTGAGGGTCGGAGCCACGTGCACCGAGCGAGCCGTGTGGATCAGCCCGACGACCTCCTGCGAGTCCGCCACCGGCTTGAGTTGATCGAGTGCAGGCTCGTGGCCGTGACGATCGAGCATCTCGAGCTCGGAGCTTCGGCCCGGATATCCGACCGACAGACGCATCATGAAGCGATCGAGCTGAGATTCGGGAAGCGGGTAGGTGCCCTCGTGCTCGATGGGGTTCTGGGTTGCGATGACCATGAAGGGCCGGTCCAGGACGTGCGTCTCGCCGTCGATCGTGACCTGGCGTTCCTCCATGCACTCGAGGAGCGCCGACTGGGTCTTGGGGGAGGCGCGATTGATCTCGTCGCCGAGACAGATGTTGGAGAAGACCGCCCCGGGCTTGAACTCGAAAGCTCCCGTTGCCCGATCCCAGACGTTGACGCCGGTTACGTCGGTAGGAAGGAGGTCCGGCGTGAACTGGATCCGCCGCCAGGTGCAATCGATGGAGCGCGCGAGCGCTTTGGCCAGCATCGTCTTGCCGACGCCGGGCACGTCCTCCAGCAAGACGTGTCCCTCGGCCATGAGGGCGACAAGGGCCAAGCGAACGACCTCGTCTTTGCCTTGGATGACCTGGTCGATGTTCTCCGCTATGCGCGAGAAGGTCGCTTCGAAACTGTCGGTGAGCAAGGGTCCTTCGGTCACGGGCCCCTCCTGTGGGACTCAGGTCGTGCAGCCGGGACTAGATCGACGAGCAAGCGTACTGCTATCTCTTATACGGTCCATCCTCCACATAGGTTCATTGAACGCTCCGAAGGCGCGAGCAGGCGCGCCGTGGAGCTCCTACAACGGGAGGCGCGATGGCTGGGTGGGGTGACGATCCGGAGCTCGAACGCTTGCGATCGCTCATCGACGATGGGTGGGAGGTCGTCGAGATCGAACAGGACCCGGACGCCGCCGGGGGGCCGTCGGACACTGTGAAGCTTGCAAAGGGCGGCGAGACCACCGAGTGCACGTCCGACCACCTCGCGTTCCATCGTTACGTCGAAGGGCTGGCCGAGGAGAGCTAAGGGCGCTGGGCGAATGTCGCCTGCGGGTCTCTAGCCGAAGCTTCGCCCGCGTAGAACACTCCGAACTTGTGGGCGGCGGCTCCGATCGTTCCGAGCAGTCCTGCCGCGCGGCGCCCGGCCCGCGACTTCCCTGAAACGAGCGACATCGCGGCTGCCACTCCCACGCTGATCCGAGCAAGGGAAAGAAGACCCTTGGCACGCGGGCTGTCGAGAGCGCGACCGACTTCGGGAACGGCCCGGGCGCGGCGTTCGACGACCGTCGCGGCGATCGATTCGCAACATTTGGACGTGACCGCGAAGACCCGAACAGCGATCGCTTCCTCTTCGGATAGCTCCGTCATCTCGAGCAGTGAGGCCGCGGACACCGCCGCCGATGCAACGAAGGACGCCGGAAGAGCGGCGCCCATCTCCTGCCACACCGGGACCGCGGTATTCGCGAGCAGGACCGCGGTGTAGCCGGTGATCGGAAGCCCGAGCGCGCCCGCCGACAATCCGGCAAGTTGTCCTATCGAGCCCTCCGAGACCGCGGACAGCGCAGCGCAAGGGGTCGCAGCTGCCAGCAGCCACGAACCCACGTTCAAAGGAGACGTTGGACGGAAGACGCGAAGCATGTTGAAGAATCGTCCCGGCCGTCCCAGGTCGTAGATCAACAGCGCGCTCCCCACCACAAGGCCCGTTGCCGCTATTCGACGGCACGTTTTGATCAGGCCCCCGAAGCTCTCGCGATCCGCGATCTCTGCCGCGGCCCCCAACGCGGCCGCGGCGCCCGCGGCTCCTCCTACGACGAAGTAGGCAGGCACCGCCCAGATCCATACCGGTTCTTTGAGGACCGGACGGTTGTAGTAGCCCGGCTCCGATCCGGAGCTCATCTACTGCGCCCGGCGACGACCGACGCGACGGCGCCCGCCGCAAGCGCGAGGCATGCCGCCGCCATCGACGACCACGCCCGTCCGACTTTCTTGGTGGGGGCCACAGGATCGGGCGGCAGGTTGTACACCTCGGGCTCGTCCACCAGCAGGAAGAACGCGTTCAACCCTTCCGTTCCCGGTTGCGATGCCTCATCGACTCCGTAGAGGTAAGCCTCGGTCATGCCGCGCTCGTGGAGCGTCTCGACGCGATCGTGTGCCTGCTGCTTGAGATCGTCGAGCTCGCCAAACACGATCGAATCGGTTGGGCATGCTTTTGCGCACGCGGGCTCCATGCCCTCCTGCAAGCGGTCGTAGCACAGGGTGCACTTCCACGCGCGTCCGTCCTCCTCGTTCCGATCGATGACTCCGAACGGGCACCCGACGACGCAATAACCGCAGCCGTTGCAGATGTCGGGCTGGACGTAGACCGAGTCGAACTCGGTGCGCACGATCGCTCCGGTGGGGCAGGCTTCGAGACATCCAGCGCGTTGGCAGTGTTTGCAAACGTCGGACATCAATAACCACGAGAATTGCCCGAGGCCGGTCTCCTGTCCCGACAACGCAACGGGGCGCTCGATGAATTCGACGTGGCGCCACGTCGTCGCGGACAACTCGACGGTGTTGTCGTACGACATCCCCGTGAAGATCAATCCATCATCGGGAAGCTGGTTCCACTGCTTGCAAGCCACTTCGCATGCCTTGCATCCGATGCATACCGTCGTATCGGTGAAGAATCCCTTGGCCATCAGCCCAGCGGCCCACTCGTCGCAGCACGTCTCATCTTCGACAGGCGACCGGCCTCGATGTTCCCGGTCAAGGCCTTGGATTCCTGGATCGAGGTGTTGGGGTCGGCCACGAAGGAGATGAGCTCGTTCACCGCATCACCTTTCGACAATCCCTTGCTGCCCCAGTGATAGGGCAATCCGATCTGATGGATCGTGCGTCCTTTGATCTTTAGCGGAGGGATTCTGCGCGATACGAGCACCCTCGTCTCTATCTCACCACGAGCGGTTGTGATCGTCGCCCAGCCTCCGTTGGTGAGCCCCCGCTCCGCGGCGAGCTCGGGGGAGATCTCGCAGAACATCTCGGGCTGAAGCTCGGACAACCACGAAAGCCACCGGGTCATGGCTCCGGCGGTGTGGTGTTCCGTGAGCCGGTATGTGGTGATCGCGTACGGGAAGCGTTCGTCGCCGAACGCTCGGTGGTACGGGTTCTCGCGGCGCTTCCACTGCATGCGCGCCGGGTTGGATTGTTGCTCGTACAGGAGGTTCTCGACGACGGACTCGTGCGGCTCGTAGTGGGTCGGGAGGGGACCGTCGAGTAATCCCGTCGGCGCGAACAGCCACCCCTTGCCGTCTGCCTGCATGATGAACGGATCGTCCCCGGCGATGGTGTCGATCCCGCTCGCCTCCTCCGACGGCCGATAGCTCGGAGGACGATCCACGATGAAGTCGGGCACGTCTTCGCCCACCCATTTCTGTTGTGAGGCATCCCACCACACGTAGCGCTTGCGCTCCGACCAGGGATTGCCGTTGGGGTCTGCGGATGCTCGGTTGTACATGAGGCGGCGGTTCGCCGGCCATGCCCACGCCCACTCCGGCGCGACCCACGACTGTTCGGAGCGAGGCTTGCGACGCGCCGTTTGATTGATCCCGCCGGCGAAGCATCCCGAATAGATCCAGCAACCACATGCGGTCGAGCCATCCGCGGCCAGCTCGTTGAACGACCCGACTGGTTTCCCATCGGCCACGGTGAAGCCGTTTATCTCCTTCAGCACGGACTCGGCATTTGGCTCGTCATGGGGGCCGACCACCGGGTAGTTCCAGGTGAGATCGAGGATCGGCCGGTCTTTCGGGTCGAGCGATCCCTCATACAGGTCCCTTAGGCGGATGCCTAAGTGGTAGATGAAATGCAACTCGCTGCGGCACTCGCCGGGAGGTTCTATCGCCTTGTGATGCCATTGCAGCAGCCGCTGGGTGTTTGTGTAGCTCCCATCTTTCTCGGTGTGTGCTGCGCATGGGAAGAAGAAGACCTCTGTCTCGATGTCCTCCGGGCGAACCTCGCCGCGCTGTATCTCGGGAGCGTCTCGCCAGAAGTCGGCAGTTTCGGTTACTGCAAAGTCGCGGACCACGACCCACTTCGCGGCGCGCAAGCCTTTCCTGTGGAGTGCTCCATTCATCGATCCGACCGTCGGGTTCTCGCCCATCACGAAGTAACCCTCGACGCCGCCGTCGGCCATGTTCGCAACGGTCGTCATGTGCGAATGGTCGCCCGTGAGATGAGGGAGGTAGTCGTAGCACCAGTCGTTGTCCGCGGTCGCGGCATCTCCGAAGTACGCCTTCAGCAGCGACACGGTGTACTTGGGAAACTCGCTCCACCAGCCCGACGCCGACTCGTTGTAATGGAGATAGCGATCGAGGGAGTGGTCGTATTTGGATTTCGGCATCGGGAGGTAGCCCGGTAGCAAGTTGTAGAGGGTCGGGATGTCCGTGGATCCCTGGATCGACGCGTGCCCTCGTAGAGCGAGGATGCCACCGCCCGGACGACCGATGTTGCCCAGCAACAACTGAAGGATCGATGCCGTGCGGATGTATTGCACGCCGATCGTGTGTTGCGTCCAGCCGACCGCGTAACAGAACGCCGACGTTCTGTCGCGACCGGAGTTGTCGCACAGTGTTTCGGCAACCTTCAGGAACAGATCCTCGGGCACCCCGCAGATCTGCTCGACCATCTTGGGCGTGTAGCGGGCGAAATGGCGTTTTAGGATCTGAAAGACGCAGCGCGGGTCGTCGAGGGTGTAGTCGAAGTGCTCGGCTGCTATCTGCGTTCCACGGTCGGTCAGCGGCTCGCCGGAGAACTCCTCGCGCTGACCGGCCGAGGGAGCAACCGAGACACCTTTGTATTGCCACGACGAGATGTCGTAGTGACCTTCTCCTTCGTCCCATCCAGAGAACAGACCGTGGAGATCTTCGGTGTCCTTGAAGTCGTCCTCGATGATCGCCGCCGCATTCGTATACGCGACTACGTATTCCTTGAAGAATCGCTCGTTCTGGATGACGTGATTGATGAGTCCGCCGAGAAACGCGATGTCGCTTCCCGCGCGCAGCGGAACGTGGATGTCTGCGACCGCGCTGGTACGAGTGAACCGAGGGTCGACGTGGATGATCGTTGCGCCGCGCCGTTTCGCTTCCATCGGCCATCTGAATCCGACGGGATGGCACTCGGCCATGTTCGAGCCTTGGATGACGATGCAATCGGAGTTCTGCAGATCTTGCTGGAAAGTGGTTGCGCCACCCCTACCGAACGAGATCCCCAGACCGGGGACCGTGGACGAGTGTCATATACGGGCTTGGTTCTCGATCTGGATCGCGCCAAGGGCGGTGAAGAGCTTCTTGATCAGATAGTTCTCTTCGTTGTCCAGTGTCGCGCCGCCGAGATGTGCGAAACCGAGCGTTCGTCGCAACGGGTTGCCTTCCGGAGAGACCGTCTCCCAGGTGCGGTCGCGAGTGTCCTTGACCCGCTCGGCAACCATGTCCATGGCCCGCTCGAGCGGGATCGTTTCCCACTCGGTGCCGTGCGGCCGGCGATACAAGACCTCTTTCACGCGATGGGAGCCGGTCACCAACTGGAAGGTCGCGGCTCCCTTGGGGCAGAGACATCCTTCCGAGATAGGGGAGTCCGGGTCGCCTTCTATCTCGGTGATCTTTCCGTCCCTGTGATGGACCAGCTGTCCGCAACCCACCGCACAGTAAGGACAGACGGACTTCGTGACCTCGTCGCCGTTGGTGCGGACCTGAAGAGAGCGCGTCCGAGCAGAGAACGCGGTTTCGCCCAACGCGCCGGCGTCGCGATCGACCACCTGTTTCAGAACCGGCCAACCGATGGACAACAACGGACGCTTCCGGGACAACGCTCCTCCTGTAGGAGACCGATGCGCGGATACCCGAGCAGGATGCTAAGACCTCGACGGGACTACCCGAGGACCGCGAGGGGACACTCGAGCGCCCCTATACTTCTGACACCTTGGGCAGAGCACTTGTCCTTAATGCCTCGTATCAACCGCTGTGCGTGGTGCCAGTTCGGCGGGCGCTCGTTCTTGCCCTGAAAGGGAAAGCCGAGGTCCTCCACACCAACGGCCACGTCTACCGATCCGAGCGCGTAACGATCCAAGCCCCGAGCGTGGTGCGGCTCAATTACTTCGTAAAGGTCCCATTCAGAGCCAGAGCTTCCTTGTCGCGCCGCGCAGTCTTCGTCCGCGACAACTTCCAATGTCAGTATTGCGGCCGGCCTGCAGAGAACGTCGACCACGTCGTGCCCAAGAGCCGCGGCGGAACCCACACGTGGGACAACGTCGTGGCTGCGTGCCGCCCCTGCAACGCGCGTAAGGAGAACAGGGCGCCGGCCGACGTCGGGCTCCGCCTCCGCACCGCCCCCCAGCCACCTCACGAGAGTGTCTGGATCGTCGTGGCGGTCGACCGCGTCGATCCCCACTGGCGCCAGTACCTCAGGCTCCCCGCCGCCCTCTCGGTCTGACTCGCTCCGGCTCGCTGCGACGTCGGAGGGCGCCGGCGGTCGCCTGAACCCCGTCGAATTACAAGTACGTAATTGCGCGTACTTACGTTGACTTGGGCGCGCAGGGGGGTCAGTATGCCGTGAAGTGGAGTGAAGTGGAGGGAAAGGGCGCGATCGGGCTGAAGCCGACCCCGTCCGGACCCCTTTACAGAGCTCAGGGGAGCCGCGTCGGGGGAGTCGCTTGTCGTTCACCGGGGAGTACCGCCACACGATCGACAGCAAGGGGCGATTGATCGTCCCTTCTCGCCTGCGCGACGGGTTCGTTGACGACAAGGTCGTGCTCATCCGCTCCCTCGGGGGGGGCAAAGGGAAGAACGCGTCGGAGGGCTGGGCCCGCCTCGAGCAGGCCCTGCTGGAGCAAGGCCGAGCCAACGCGAACGTGCGCTCGGTCGTCAGGGCCGTAGCCGCCAGTGCCCACCAGGACGAGGTCGATCGCCAAGGCCGCATCGGGGTCCCCGGAAACCTCCGCGAGTACGCCGGGGTTACCCGCGACGTCGTCGTTGTCGGCGCTCTCGATCACGCAGAGATCTGGAGCCCGGAGAGGTGGACGGAGGAGCAAGCAAAGGTCGACGAAGGGCGGCTCGACGAGCTCGCTCAAGAGCTGAACTTCTAGGAGGAGGTCTTAGACATGGCGATGAAACTGCAGCAGCAGGAGGCCAACGAAGGGCTCGCACGCGAGCTCGGACAGAGCATCATCTTGCTCGCTCTCACCGGTTCCTCCGTTGGAGGTTTCCTGGGCATGGTCGCGATCGCGACCCGCGCGCTGGGGCACTGATCGATGTTTCTCGAGGAGGGCCGATGGGTTGGGGTGGACCTGAAGGACACGAGCCCGTCCTTCGCGCCGAAGTCGTCGATCTCCTCCTCCCTGCACTGGAGCATGGGGGAGTCGTTGTCGACGCGACGCTCGGGGGCGGCGGCCACACGGATGCCCTCCTCGCCGCGGCGCCCGCGATCACTGTCGTCGGCATCGACCGCGACCCAGAAGCCTTGGATGCGGCTCGGTCCAACCTCGGCTCGCGCGCGGCGCGGGTCACTTTCGTTCGTGACGACTACGCGCGCATCGCGGCCGTCTTGGAACGACTCGGGATTGAGGCGGTGGCAGGAGTCCTATTCGACCTTGGAGTTTCTTCCCCCCAACTGGATCGCGCCGAGCGGGGGTTCAGCTTTCGGAACGACGGACCCCTCGACATGCGGATGGACCCCACCCAAGAGCTCACCGCGCGCGACGTCGTGAACGGATACCCGGAGCGCGATCTTGCGCGAGTGATCCGCACCTTCGGTGAAGAGCGCTTCGCCGCTCGTGTCGCCCGGGCAATCGTGCACGCTCGGCCGATCGAGTCGACCGTCGCGCTGGCCGACACCGTCAAAGAGGCGATCCCGGCGGCAACCCGGAGGACCGGGGGACACCCCGCTCGCCGGACGTTCCAGGCGATCCGCATCGAGGTCAATAAAGAGTTGGAGTCGGTGTCGACCGGCGTCTCGGATGCGATCGAGGCACTCGCGCCCGGGGGCCGGATTGCCGTCATCTCCTATCACTCACTCGAGGACCGGATCGTCAAGAAGGCTCTGACCGAGGCGGCGCGCGGGTGCACATGCCCGCCCGACTTCCCCGTGTGCACCTGCGGAGCCGCAGCAAGCATCCGCATACTCACGCGGCGTCCCGCCCGGCCCCCCGAGAGCGAGCAAGCCAGGAACCCACGGGCGTCGGCGGCAAAGCTGCGCGCCGCCCAATGCATCCGCCCGTCGAAGGTTGGTGGTCGGTGAGCGCCCGCGCCACCCACGTTCGCAAGAGCATCGCGGCGCGTCCCCGACTTCACGTCGTCCGGCAGAAGCGTGCCCGCTCGCTGATCAATCGGAGCGATGCTCGTCGTTATGCCCCGCTCATCATCGTTGCGGCAATTGTGGCCGGCGCCGTGATATTTGGTGTCCTTATGGAACAGATCGTTCTGGCCCAGTCTGCTTTCAAGCTTTCGGATCTGAACAAGAAGATGAGCACCGCCGAATCGCAGCACGAACGGCTTCTGTTCGAAGCGGCCCGGCTCGAGAGTCCCGGTCGGATCGAACGCTATGCACGTACCAGGCTCGGCATGATCGACCCGCCCGTAGTCAATTACATAGTCGCGTCCGTTCACCATGCATCGAGAACTACTCCCGCCGGGGGCTCGCAGTCGGGCGACCTGTCCGCGACCGGACAGGCTGCTGCCGACGGCGTCGACCTGGGCGGCACTCCTTGACGACATCACCTCGCTCCCGAAGCGGTAGGACCGGAAGGATGGGTGGGTCGGCTCGACGAGAGCCGGCCCCTCGTTCTACCCGGGCCCGTTCGGCCGGACCGGCCCCCCGGCGTAAACCTCCAGCCCGGCGACCGTCACGGTCGCCGGGATGGAGGTTTAC
>JAXDJM010000016.1:0-4520 GCA_034665605.1 Actinomycetota bacterium
CGCTGATACCCAACCAGTCCACGTAACGGTCGCCCGGGTAGTACTGATCCATCGTGTTCCACGACGTCGCGGGAGAGGGCTCGGCATCGACGTGGAAGACCCACGTGATGTTGTTGGCCCCTTCGGCGTTGCAGATGTCTTCGATGTGCCGGTACGCGTCGCGGAAGCGCTCGGGGCCGTCGGGGACATGGGGATCGCCGTAGCCATCGGTCGTCCCGGCCCCGTTGTACTTGCCGTTCCTCGGGAACCAGTTGCCGTTGTCCTCGGTGCCGAACTCGACCATCAGCGGCGTTCCCGAGTCGCGTGCGTCACGCCCCCACTGGCGGAGCTGAGAATCGAAGTCCCCGTCGATGATCCGCTGCATCGAGTAGTTCTTGTCTTGTCCATAACCGTTCCAATTGCTGCGAGGCATCATGCGGATGAACGGGATGACATGCTCGTGAGCGATCGCTGCAACCTTGTCGGCTGGGAAATGGATCCCTTTGAACCAGTTGTCGGAGAAGTAGGCCCATACGATCGGCTTGCCCGACTCTTGCTCGAAGTTCCTGATGCGTGCACCGTCGACCATCGACTCGTTGGGCCCGAATCCCGGGAAGGCGGCTTCGTAGACACCGTGCTTGGGCGGCAGAACCTTCACCGGGGCTGCTGCATTCCGGGTCGGCACGTTGCCCCAGCTACACGATGCGAGCACCACGACAAAAAGCGCGGAGATCGAGACCAGGATGGAAACCGAGCCGGAGCCGAATCGCTTCATATTGTTTGCTTCGGCAGCTGCGGGTAGCCCTTTAGTCCGAACGGACTAGTTATGCATGTGCAACCGAGATGTTGTCGTAAAACACTTTCGCGTCTTCTGTGTACGCGCCGACCGCGCCGTGCAGGTACGGGTGCTTGTGGTCCACGAAGTGCACGAGCCGCTTGCCATCGACGGTGATGTTGATCGACGCGCCCACCTGGTGGACCTCGACCGAGTTCCAGTGACCGACCGGGAACTTGGGCGACGATCCCGTCTTCAGGAAGCGCTGCGCACCGGGATAATTCGGGTTCTCTTTCCCGAGCTCCCACCCGTTGGTCTTGAGGATCAAGTAATAGAAGTGGGTGTTGTCGCGGTAGTGCCACACGACCCACGCCGTCTCCCATGGATTCGGTGTTCCTGCGCGCAGCTGCTTCACCGTCTTGGCACGGACGCGGTAGTCGAGATCTCCGAAGCTGGACTTGGACGTGACGAGTGACGAGTGCGTCTCGCTCGCCGATGTCGAGCGACGCGGCTTCAACTGAAGCACCTTGCTGTCGGACTTCACGACCCCTACCGACCCGTAACCGTCGAAGACGGACTTCATGGAGCCGTGAACCGTTCCGTCGGACCATTTCGATCCGGCTTGAAGACCTTGGAAGTCTTGGTGGAAGAGAACCGAGTTGGCGTTGGCTCCGGCGATCGGAAGGAGCATCAGTCCTACCAGTGCGGCCCCCACAACGACGATCGTCCTGCGGAACAACCTGGTGCTTCGTGCCTGCATTTGGAACTCCCAGTTCGGTAGCTGGGCCGCCCCGCTCGCTTCCGAGATGGGCCCCTGGCTTTGCGTCCTCGCGTCACCGCGAGTTTGCCTGTTCGTCGGGTGTTCTGTCCCGATTTATGCCATTTTGTGGGTAACTTTCTTACCGCTTTTATCGGTAATTTCTTCCAATTCCTTGAGGCCTGCGGCGGTTACGCGACCTCTGCCGCGACCTTTTCCTCGGCGAGCGGAAGGGCCGGCACCCGCGTCTCCGTCTCGGCGGTCCGAGCCGTCTTCGCCCATCCGCGCTTCCTCCTGAGGATCCGCCACACCGCACGCCAGCCTGCGGGGAACCACAGGTACGAATAGAGGTTGTAGACGTGGGCGATAGCGAACGACTGGAACAGGTTCAGGTCTTTCTCGCGCAGCCAGTAGCTGAACCCGTAGAAGGGCGCGAGCCCGAACGAAAGCAGATACCAGAGGACCATGAGCATGCCCCCGTGCGCACTGAGCGCGTGCCACACGCCGGTCGGCGAGCTCAAGGTCGCCGCCCCGAGGGCCACGACGAACGCAGCCATCGGTAACGACATCGCGAGCACCATTCCGGGACTGAGCAGGTGGTACAGGAGGTCCAGCGCGGTCTTGTCGGGAAGGTCCGAGAACAGCACGTTGGGGATCCGCTTCCAGCACTGCAAGTGCCCCTGGAACCACCGGGAGCGCTGGGTGAGCAATCGGCGGAACGAGGTGACGGCCTGTTGACTCACGTGCGTCGTCGGACAGAAATCGTTCTCCCATCCGAGCGCGAGCAGTCGTAGACCGAGGTCGAGATCTTCAGTCAGGCAATCCGTCCACGGATCGTTGCCGAGAGCCCGCAGTGCCGAGAAGCGAGTGAACTGGCCGTTTCCACCTAGTCCAACGCTTCCCATCCGTTGCCGGCCACGTTGAAAGATCTCGGTGAACGTGACGAATTCGAAGTCCTGTAGTCGAGGAAGCAAGCCGTCGCCTCTGTTGAACATCCTCACGCCGACCTGGACGGCACCCGCTTTGGGGTTACGGAAGTAGTGGCCCACCTCGTAGAGCGAATTGGACTCGATCCGACCGTCGGCGTCGAGGATCGCCACGATCACGTCCTGAGATGCCCTGGTGCCGAGGATGCCCGAGTCCCGAAGCCACCGGTAGGCGGCGTTCAGGGCGACCCCCTTGCCCTGGCGGGCGTTGGGGGCGGTGCGCTGGAGGAGCCACACACGCTCGGAGTCGTAAGAGCGGACGATCTCGGCGGTCCTGTCGTCGGAGCCATCGTTGATCACCAGGACCGAGAAGTTCGAGCTCGGCAGCGCCAGCAGGGAGTCCAGGGTCCGCCCGATCACCAATTCCTCATTAAGGCAGGGCAAAACGAAGACGAAATAGAGAGAGTCAGGTGCGGGCATCAATTCGGCCCTTTTACGACGAGACGCGAGGAAGACCGCCATCGTGTACGACAGCGAAAGCAAGACGACGAAAGTGACTGCTCCGGTCATGCTGGACCCCTCCAGGGTGCGGCGTGTCATGGTTGTCTTCGGCACGCGACCGGAGGCCATTAAGGTCGCTCCGGTCATCGCCGCCCTGAGAAACTCCGAGGCGTTCGAGCCCATCGTGGCCGTGACGGCCCAGCACCGAAGCATGCTCGATCAGGTTCTCGAGCTGTTCTCGATCACCCCCGACTTCGACCTCAACATCATCCAGCCCCGTCAGACGCTGACCGACGTGACCGTCAATGCACTGGGCGGGCTCGGCCCCCTCATCGAGACCGAGTGGCCCGACGCGGTCATCGTTCAAGGCGACACCACGACTACCTTCGCCGGGGCACTCGCCGCGTTCTATCAGCAGATCCCCGTCATCCACATGGAAGCCGGTCTTCGCACCGGCGATCGTTATTCGCCCTATCCCGAAGAGATCAACCGCCGGCTAACCACGCAGCTCACCGCGCTCCACCTAGCGCCGACGGCCTCCAACAAACGCAACCTGCTGGCCGAGAACGTCGACCCATCGTCGATCGTCGTCACCGGCAACACCGTCATCGACGCGCTTCTATGGACGGTTGGACGCCACGTGCCGTACGACGACCCACGACTCGAAGCGATAGACGCGAGCGGAGCTCCGATGCTGTTAGTAACGGCTCACCGCCGCGAATCGTGGGGGGCCGGGATGAACTCGATCGGTGCAGCGATCGCGCGCCTTGCGGCCGACTATCCGTCACTGCAGATCGTCTTTCCGATCCACAAGAATCCGGTCGTTCGTGAAGCGATCGTTCCGCAGATCGACCACTTCGACAACGTGACGATCGTCGAGCCACTTGCGTACGGATCGTTCGCTCGCTTGATGAAGCGGGCGCACATCATCCTGACCGACTCCGGTGGCGTTCAAGAAGAAGCACCAAGCTTGGGCAAGCCGGTTCTCGTCATGCGCGACACGACGGAACGTCCGGAAGCCATGTACGCAGGAACCGTGAAGTTGATCGGCGCAGACGAGGAATTGATCGTGTCGTCGGTCTCGGAGCTGCTCGACGACGAGGTTGCGTACGCACATATGGCGTCGGCGGTGAACCCTTATGGGGATGGCCGCGCGGCAGAGCGGACGGTTGCAGCACTCGCCCACTTCATGAAGATGGGCCCGCCCGTCGAAGAGTTCGAGCCTCAAGAGATCGCGGCGGACGATCGATTCGTGGCCGCCGGGCCCGCCGCCTAACGTGCACTTTTCCTCTGCATTTACCGCGCTTTGCGAGGAGTTTGCAGAGGAAAACCGAGTAGCTCCTTCGGTCGCGGCCCCCGCTGGGCAGGCGGTCTGCGGGGGCCGCGACCTCAGAAGCAGATCTGTCTACAGGCTCGTCGGGCTCACGAAGGTGTAGCCGAGTGCCTTGATCCCCTGAACGGTCTGCTTCAGGGCGTTTATGTCGTAGTAGGGGTGGAAGAAGAAGCTTGCGAATCCGTCTCGCACGACGAGGTCACGACGAGCGGTGTCGATCATGTCCTGCGGCGAGCGAGGCGGGTTGTT
>JAXDJM010000017.1:0-9916 GCA_034665605.1 Actinomycetota bacterium
GATCCAGGAACTCTCGTTGCCCTGCTGTTGCTCCTCCCATCGATCATCGGCCCATTGCGTCAGCTCGCCGACATGGGCGAGGTCGTTCAAACGAGCTCCGGCTCGATGCAGCGCGTCACGCAGATCCTGGATGAGCCCGTGGACATCGATGACAAACCCGATGCGATCGAGCTACCGCGCATCCAGAACAACATCACGCTCGAGGACGTCGGATTCGGCTACGACCCCGACCGGCCGATCCTCACCGGTCTCAACCTGACGATCCCGCACGGCACGAACGTTGCGATCGTCGGCCCGTCGGGATCGGGTAAGAGCACGGTCGTCAACCTGTTGCTTCGTTTCTGGGATCCCGAATCCGGCCGCGTGGCTATCGACGGACACGACATAAGAGACGTCACGATGGATTCTCTGCGCGGGCAGATTGGGATCGTGTTCCAGGACACGTTCGTCTTCAACACCACATTGAGGGACAACATCGCCCTCGCACGAGAAGGCGCCACCGACGCGGAGATCTTGGCCTCGGCCGACGCGGCACAACTGCAGAGCTTGATCGACTCACTTCCGGCGGGGATGGACACAGTGCTCGGCGAGCGCGGCGTTCGCATGAGTGGCGGTCAGCGTCAGCGTCTCGCGATCGCCCGCGCGCTACTGCGCGACCCCGCCATCCTGATCTTCGACGAAGCCACGAGCGCGCTCGACGCGCGGACCGAGACCGAGATCCGCGACACGATCCGCCAAGTGGTCAGCGGGCGCACGACGATCTCGATCACCCACCGACTGTCGATCGCCGCCGATGCAGATGTGGTGGTGGTGCTCGACGGGGGCAAGGTCGCCGAGATGGGGCCGCACTCCGAGCTCGTCTCTGCGGGGGGGCTATACCAGCAGCTATACGAAGAGCAAACCGGTCACGTGACCGCCGGTGGTCGTCCACGGCTCGGCCCCGAAGCGGCCAGGCTGCGCAAGGTTCCGATGTTCGCCGACCTCAAGGGCGAAGTGCTGGCGGATCTGTCCGAGCAACTGATGCTCGAGCGTTTCGCTCCCGGTGAGGACATCGTCAAGCAAGGTGATGCCGGGGACAAGCTCTACATCCTGACGCGCGGCGGCGCCGATGTCCTGGTGCACAACGATCGCGGCGAGACCCGCGTGAACACCATAAAAGAGGGCGACTACTTCGGTGAGTACGCGCTTCTAACCGGCGAGGAACGCACTGCGACGGTGCGCGCCACCCAACCCACCGAGGTCTACAGTCTCGCCAAACAAGAATTCACCGATCTCGTCGAAAGCGAGCCCCGATTGCAACAGGTGCTCTCTAGTTTCGTCGCACAACGCGCGGCGGCATTCGCAGCCGCTGCACAAGCTGCAGGGATCACGGCAGGAGCACGAGCATGAACGATCACGATCGAGCACTTCTGTCGAGGATCTCGCAGCTCGCGAGCGACCTCGGCCCCGCGCTGGTCCCCACCGGGCACATCGAGCTCCTGCGCTCGGTCACCGAAGCCGCCAAGGAACTATTCCAGGCAGCGGCGTGCTCGGTAGCGCTGTTGACCGACGACGATCGCGAGCTCGTCTATCACGTTGCAACCGGCGCGGGGGCCGAAGAAGTCGAAGGGATGCGCATCCCGTCCAGTCAAGGGATCGCGGGTTGGGTCGTTACGTCGGGCCAGCCGATGGCGATCGAGGACACTGCAGACGACGCTCGGTTCGCACGCGATGTGGCGGAGAGAACCGGTTACGTGCCGACGACGATCCTCGCCATGCCGCTAGAGACCGACCGCCGGATGGTCGGCGTGATCACGGTCCTCGACCGTCAAGGCCACCCGTCGGGCACCGGCAAGGACATGGAGCTCCTCGGGATCTTCGCGCGCCAAGCCGCTCTTGCGATCGAGAACTCCAAGGCATTCACCGACCTCGGTCGCTCGTTGTTCGAAGCGGTGGGCCGGGCTTCCGAGGCCGACGACGTCACGCGCGCGCTGAACGAGATCGCCGACGAATCACGGGGCACCGAACGCCAAGTGGCCGAGCTCGCCGCGCACTTCCACGAGATATCGCAAGCCGGCGACGTCGAACAAGATGCAGCGGTCCGGATCCTTCGCGAGTTCGCCGGATACCTGGCGCGACGTTCGAGACGACGGTAGTGGTGCGCTAGATGGTCACTAAACCGGCGTGGTCCGAGCAGTTCGAGCCGGAGACTCTCAAGCCCGCTCCCCTATTCCCGCTTGCCACCCCGATCACGCGCGAGTGGGCGTGGGGAGATGCAACGGGGGCCGGCGTGAAGGTAGCGGTCATCGACTCGGGCATCGACGCCACCCACCCCGCGGTCGGCCACGTCGAGGGTGGAGCCGTCATCGAGTACGACGAAGAAACCGACGAGGTCAACGTCATCGAGGGCCCGCACGAGGATCTGTTCGGGCACGGCACCGCATGCGCAGGCATCATCCGCGAGGTCGCTCCCGAGTGCGACCTCTACAGCATCCGCGTTCTCGGCGAACGCCTTACCGGTAAGTCCGTCGTCTTCGCCGCAGGCCTGCGGTGGGCGATCGACAACGGGATCCAGGTTGCGAACATGAGCCTGTCCACGTCCAAGCGGGATTTCTTCGACACGTTCCACGAACTCGCGGACGACGCTTACTTCCACAACATGATGCTCGTGTCGGCGATCAACAACGTAAAGGCGCGCAGCTATCCATCTGAGTACTCGTCGGTGTTCTCGGTGGCCGCGCACGAGCGCCAGGATCCCTTCGGACTGGACTACAACCCGGCCCCCCCTGTCGAGTTCGGTGCACCGGGGATGCGCGTGCGCGTCGCGTGGACCGAGGGCCGTTACATGCCGATGACGGGCAACAGCTTTGCGGCCCCTCACATCGCGGGGTTGATCGCGCGCATACTGAGCAAGCATCCCGGCCTTACACCGTTCCAGGTGAAGACCATCCTCGCAGCGGCAGCAGACAATGCCATCCACAGATCCTCCTGAGCTACGCGAGAAGTTCCTCCTCGTCAACCAAGCGAGGTGGGATGAGCTCGTCGACGTCCACGCCGCGTCCGATCATTACGACCTCGAGGGGTTCCGTGCCGGCGCGATCCGCGTGCGCGACTACGAGATCGAAGACGTCGGCGACGTCACCGGGAAGTCTCTTCTGCACTTGATGTGTCACTTCGGGCTCGACACCCTGTCGTGGGCTCGTCTCGGGGCGACGGTCACCGGCGCAGATTTCTCGAACAAGGCGATCGAGAAGGCGCGTTCGATCGCCGCGGAAATTGGCATCGACGCGACCTTCGTGTGCTCCGATGTCGACTCGTTGCCGGACAAGCTCGATGGGACATTCGACATCGTGTACACGTCGCGGGGGGTGATCAACTGGTTGCCCGATCTGAAACGGTGGGGTGAGGTGATCGCGCACTTCCTCGCGCCGGGCGGTTTCTTCTACATCACCGAAGCACACCCGGTCGCGCAGATCTTCGACCACACGCCCGAACTGAAGATCCGGTTCCCCTACTTCTACCGGGATCAACCCGACGCTCTCGTCGTTCCAGGGTCGTACGCACAGCCCGACGCACAGGTGAAGAACTTGCTCGAGTTCGGCTGGAGCCACGGCATGGGCGAGATCGTCACCGCGCTGGCGGGGGCCGGCCTGCACATCGACTTCCTGCGAGAGGACCCGGTCGGCGAATGGGACCGGCCGTTCCTCGAGCAAACCGAAGATGGGAAGTGGCGCTACCCCGTCGACGAGGGCGAGTTGCCTTTGTGGTTCTCGCTCAAAGCCAGCAAGCACGCGTGACCGACGACCCCGGCCGTCTGGTCGACACCAATCGAGCGGTGTGGGACGAGTGGACCAAGCGCGGCGCGACTCCCGGTTTCCAGAAGATCGAGCGATTCGCCGCGGGCGACGAGATCCTGCAGGCATTCGAGATCGACGAGGTCGGTGAGGTGAAGGGCAAGTCGCTTCTTCACCTTCAATGTCACTTCGGTCTCGACACGCTTGCATGGGCCCGCCGCGGCGCAGTCGTCACGGGGATCGATTTCTCCGATGAAGCGATAGAGCTCGCCTCGAAGCTCGCCGCCGACTTCGGTTTGCCGGACGCTCGTTTCATCTCATCCGACGTGTTGTCGTTACCGGACGAGCTCGACGAGACCTTCGACATCGTCTACACATCGTTCGGAGTGCTCGCGTGGTTATCCGACCTCGATCGGTGGGCTCACGTCGTGGCGCACTTCCTGAAACCCGGCGGAACCTTCTACATCGCCGAGTACCACCCGTTCCCGTTGCTGTTCGACGAGAGCTCGCCCCGGTTCGACGCAACGCTGCGCAACCCCTATTTCCGTCCGGATGACGCGGTCGCGTACTCGGGTACCGACGAAGGTGGCGACTTCACGGTGTACGGGTGGCCTTACACGCTGGGAGATGTCGTGACTTCGATAGCCGCGGCGGGACTGCGCGTTGAGTTCTTGCACGAGTTCCCCTTCTCCGAGTCACCCCACGTCGCGTATCTGGTGGAGAGTGGGGACGGCACGTGGCGCATGCCCCAAGAAGTTTCGGGTGAGTTGCCACTTGTGTTCTCGCTCCGCGCAACGAAGACGAGCGATCGATGACCGCCGCGCAGGCCGCGGAGCTTGCGAAGGTAAGGCTGTTCTCCGAGCTCGATGAAGAGACGCTCGCCAACGTCGCCGATCGCGCGATGGAACGGAACTACCCCAGAGGGCAGATCATCTTCAGCCAGGGTGACGAGGGCGGCTCCCTCTACGTTTTGCTTGGTGGTCTCGTGAAGGTAGTCATCACGGGGGCATCCGGCGACGAGATGCTGCTGACGACGCTGCGAGCTCCGGCAACATTCGGCGAGCTCGCTCTCGTCGACGGGCGTCCGCGCTCGGCATCGGTGGAAGTCGGTGAGCCGGCGCGCGTTCTGATCGTGAGCCGCGACGCGTGGCAGGACCTCGTCGCTGCACATCCACAGTTGAGTGATGCACTCATGCGGAACCTCGCATCGATCCTTCGGCGATTGACCGATCAGGCGTCGGATCTCGCGCTGCTGGATCTACCGGGCCGCGTGGCAAAGATGTTGATGCGCAGCTACGAGGTTCTCGGGCGGCCGAGCGCGCTCGATATGCGACTGACGCAGACCGACATCGCAAACATGGTCGGCGGGTCGCGCCAGAGCGTGAACCAGATCCTTGGGCACCTGGCGAACCGCGGCTACATCGAGGCGCGCGGGCGGATCATCGTTATCAAGGACCCGGACGCGCTCAGGCGGAGGGCCGGCTTGTAGGAGCCTTCTGTCTGCAATTAGTTGCGGATTCCGTAACCGATTGCTCCGAGAAAGCCGCACGACCGTTGGTCGGACGTACAGGCCCGTTAAACCGGGCCCGCACGCCCGAGAGCTCTTGTGCTTAACGCTTCAGGAAGACGGTTCCCTTTACGGGGGGGCCGGGGTTTCCTGCTTCGTCGACCAGTGAGATCGAATATCTGTAAGCCCCCGCGGGCAACACGCGACTGCCGACCTTGCCATTCCATTTTGCCGACCATTGCTCGAACGGAAGCTCGTACGTGCCTCCCCCGGTGAACCTGGCGACAAGCTTCCCGGTGGCCTTTGATGTGATCTTCACGGTCGGGAGAGCCTTCTCACTCGATTCCCAGTTGATGAAGGTCACCTTGTGCTTTCTCGCTAGCGGCGTGAACGTCACCGGGGACGCGAACGCGTTCTGAACCCGGGGCGGAGTTGTGTCCGGCCCGGGCGAGGACGGGGTCGCGCTCTCGCACGTTGGGAACTTGAACGACCCGATCCGAGTGTTCCAGTGACCGCCTTGAATGGTCGTCGTGTAGTACTCGTTCGTGTAATAGAAGGTGCATTGATCGACGGGGTCGACCGACATCGACGAGTAGTCGCCCCACCGGTTGCCGCCTGCGAGCTGGGAGCCCCCACCGTCCATCAACGTTGACTCACTCGTCGCTCCGTCGGACCCGACGGTTAGAGGACCCGTGTACCGGATGCCGGGGAACAGGTTTGTGCCCGACACCGAATAGCCGAGTCCCAGCTCATCGCCCTTGTCCATCGCGATGCTGCCCATGAACCGGTGGACGTCGTCGGACGTCGTTCCGATGGTCCCCTGGCGCGCGATCTCCGGACGCGAGCCCGGCTGCTGAAGCTCGTACCAACGAACCCCGGCGCGATCGCCGCCTACATCGACAGTGTCTGCGAGCGCGAGCGAGTCAAAGTTGCCGAAGTTCCTGTACGCGAGTGGGTACGAGAGCGGCGTACCGGCCGGCGTCGTCGTTACGGGGTTCAGATTGTCCTGAGAGGTGACACCCTTTTGCGGGATACACGGTCCCCCGTTACACAGATTCGCATCGAACGACGATACGCCCACGCTCAGCGGCCCCCCCGCAAAAGTGTTGCTGGGCCGGTCCCAGTCGACGAACAGACCGTAAAGGTCGATGCGATCGGGCCCACCACTGATGGCACCATCCTTAACGGCGGCGAGAAACTCGGGAGTTCCGTCCGGTGGTGCTAGAGAGCTTTGTGCATCGGCGGGCATGGCTCCGAACAAAGCATTCGTGTTGCTCGCGAAGCCTTGGAACGCGCGAGCAGATTGTCCAAGGAGCATGTTCGCCCTATCGAGCACGATGATCCCCTGGGCGACGTAGCCGGCATTCGGATCGAAGAGATGGACGGTCATGTAATAACCGTTGTTGGAACCATCCGAGCTCCCGGGCCATACGCCGAACTTCGGAAAGTCGGGGAAGAATGTGTTGCTGATAGGGAAGTCGTACAGGTTGTAGACCCCGGTGGGATCGCCGGTCGTCGACACGGCGACGCACTCGTCGAAAGGAGCGGTGGGGTTGCCGTTGGAAGGGTCGATCCCGAACGCGAACTGCGCCAGGATCCAGCGATCCGCGTACTGGTCGTACTGGGCGATCGGATCTCCCTCTGCGTGAGTGTTGCAATAACCCGACGACCACAGATCGCTCAATTCAGTCGGTCCCGCCAAGAGCCCGCCCTGAGCTTTGTCGTAAACGGCGAACGCGGCCCCCCTGGGCGAGTTGACGATCTGCACGTATTGCGACTTGCCGACATCGCCGTTCGTGTCGGGCGGGTTCACCCCTTTGTTGTTCGAAAGGATGCTCGAGATCCCATCCCAGCTCGCGCTAAGCGTCGCCGACTGTGCGCTCGTCGCGTTCCGCGTCGCGGCCTGCGCCGTAGACCGAGTAGGCCGAGCTGGAACCGTCATCAACCGTGATGTGGGCAAACGCCGCACAGCTGTCGATACGCCATCCATCCGAGCGCTCTTGAGCTTGAACGGGATGTTGAGGCGGCGGCTCGCATATGGAGATGCCGAACGCGGCTGCGCGACGGAAGTGGTTGGTGCCAAAGCCGCGATCACTAAGGCGGCGGCAGAAAAGGCGACGAATCTCTTCACTTGGGACGACCTCCCTCGAGATGCAGGTCATCCCATCATCGGGGGCGCCGAAGATGTGCGAAATAGGCAATTAGGCCTATTTCGACTCGCGATCGACCCGCCGATCAGGCAGGAAGGCGGATGGTGGCCTCGGCCCGGTCTGCCCCTCGCAGAACGGTCCGCGCGACGACGGCCAGCGCAACGAGCGCGGCCCCACCGATAAGGAACGGTGCCCTCAGGCCGAGCGTCGAGCCCAGGATCCCTCCGACGACACTGCCCAACGGGATGGCCCCCCACGTCAGGAAGCGGTAGGCGCTCTGCGATCGGCCGAGCAGGCGACCCGGCACGAGACGCTGCCTGAACGATGCATTCACGACGTTCCACACGCCGGCGGCGAAACTGATCGAGATCGCCATCGCTGCCACCAAGAGCCACGATCCGGTGACGCCCAGCGCCAAGTTCGCGGCTCCCGCCAGCGCCAGAGCGCCGGCCAGTGCCCCTGCGGTGCCGATCCGCGATCTGAGACGACCCGCAACCAGCGCTCCGGTGATCGATCCGGCGGCCTCGATGCTCAGAAAGAGGCCGACGCCCGGAGCCGATATGCCGATGACCCTCAGCAGGTAGAGCACGTAGATGGCGAACGTCCCGTAAAGGAAGAAGACGCAACCGGCCCCCAGCAACGTCAGGTTTCGCAGGTAGGGATTCATCCACAACGAGCGCAGGCCCTCGCCGACGTCCTCGCGGATGGTCGTGCGCTCGAGTCTGATCACCTTGTCGGTCGGTGCGCGGTGACGGATCGCCGCGAACAGGGCTCCCGCGATCAAGAACGACGCGGCGTCCACGACGAAAGGTGCACCCGTAGCTAAGGCGAACAGCAAACCTCCGAGCGCGGGTCCCGCGAACTGGTAGGTAACCGAGATAACCGCTTCGAGGCGGCCGTTCGCATCATCGAGTCGCTGTTCCGGTACCAGACTCGGCAGCAGTGCGAATGCTGCACTATCCGAGAAGACCTCGCCGATCCCCTGAAGCAGAACGATCCCATAGAGCAACGCGATGCTCGACAGGCCTGCAACGACGGCCAGCGCGAGGCCGACCATGACGATCCCCCGCGCGACGTTCACGATCACCATCAGCTTGCGGCGGTCGACCCGGTCGGCGACGGCGCCGGCGTGCAAGCTGAACAACAGCCACGGAAGCATCCCGGCCGCAGTGACTCCGGAAACCAGCAACGGGCTTCGGGTTATGAGGGCCGCGAGGAGCGGAAGTGCAGTCAGGCGGACGCCGTCACCGATGTTGGATATGCCCGTTGCGGACCACAGCCGCAGGAAGTCGGTGCCGAGACGTGGTCTCGGGGCGAGGACACCCTCGACAACGATCTGGGGGGCGTCGAGTGTTTCGTTCGGTTGCGCTTCGATCGCCGCCACAGCGAGCCTTCCCAGAGGCTCGGTGGCCTCTTACTCAAATGCCTCCACGGCGCTTTTCGTCCGGCGCCGCGGTCGGGATCCGATGGTGTCATCCGCTCCGAAATGGGTTGCCCCGAAGTCCGGCGAGGAGCTCACGTACTGGTCCTCCCCGCCGACTTCGGCGCTTGCGTCCTAGGCTTTACAGCCCGGGCTCTGCCCACTTTGGCGGACACGCCATCAGGACACCTCCCTCCGAGCCTCCCAAAGACCGGAACAGTGCACAATGTGACTCATGTGAACCGTTGTGCTCAATAGTCCGTTTGGGTGATTCTTCGATTTAGGCGCGATTAGCTAGATAACTCCAGTTTATGGATTACAAGAGTGTTGCCCCGCCGTGGGAATTACGCGCGGCTTACCGGTTCTGCCACTGGGGCGCGCGTTTCTCGTTGAAAGCGGCGATCCCCTCCCGGCGATCTTGCGTCTCGATGACTACGCGCCACGCGTCGTTCTCGATCTCGATCCCTTGATCGATCGGCACGCCGAGGGCCGCGTCGATCGCGCGCTTCGCCTCGCGCACCGCGGTCGGAGACGACTTGCACACCTCTTCGGCCAGATCTGTGGCGGCCGTGTCCAGCTCTTCGAACGGGACGACGCGTGTGACGAGCCCCCATTTCAGTCCCTGCTCGGCCGAGAGCCGACCCCCTGTGAAGATCAGCTCCTTGGCTCGGGCGGGGCCGAGCTTGCGAGTAAGGAGTTGGGTGCCTCCGCCGGCAGGCAGCAAGCCCACACGCGCTTCGGGTAATCCCAGCTGCGTCTGTTCTGCGGCAACGATCAGGTCGCACGACAGCGCCAGCTCGAAACCGCCTCCCAGGGCGAAGCCGAAGACCGCGGCGATAGCGGGTTGCGGGATCGCACGCAGCGCCTCGAACAGCCCTCGCACCTGCTTGCGGTTGGCGTAGTAGTCCTCGAGCGAGAACGACCCGCGCTCTTTGAGATCGGCCCCTACGCAGAAGGCCTTCTCCCCCGCGGCGGCGAGTACCACGACCCAGATGTCGTTATCGGAAGCGACCTCGCGCGCGACGGTAGCGAGCTCCGCGGCGAGGGCACCGGAGATCGCATTGAG